>JBAVBF010000616.1:0-4717 GCA_049586115.1 Thermoanaerobaculia bacterium
CAGGTATGCAGTGAGGAAAGCCTCCGGCATCGCGCCGGCTTCGACCTCGGTAAGTACGTCGGGAACGTGGATCGCGGAGCCGTGATGAACGACGACTTCCTCCGCGTAACCGCCGCCGGCGAGCAACGCCATCGCGCGATCGCCAACGCTCCACCCGCGGACATTCGCTCCGACCTCGATCACCTCGCCCGCGCATTCGAGGCCAAGGATCGGAGAGGCGCCGGGAGGGGGCGCGTAGTGACCTTCGCGTTGCAGCAGATCGGCGCGATTCACGGCCGTCGCGCGAACGCGGATACGCAGTTCGTCGGATGTTATCGGCGGCGATTCCACATCGCCGAGGTACAGCGTCGATTCATCGAAGAGGATGGCGCGCATGTCGGTCGAGAGTGTATCGTCTCGCCTCCCATGGCTGACGTCATCGCCTGCCGCAATCTGCGCAAATACTTCACCGACGTGAAAGCGGTCGACGGACTCGATCTGTCCGTTGCCAGCGGCGAATGTTTCGGCCTCCTCGGGCCGAATGGCGCGGGTAAAACGACGACGATCGAAATTCTCGAAGGACTGACAAAGCCCGACTCGGGCGACGTCGAAATCCTCGGGCTCGACTGGCGCTCGCACGAGCGCGAGTTGCGCGAGCGCATCGGCATTTCGCTGCAGGAAACGCAGCTCACCGAAAAGCTCACCGTGTTCGAGACCGTGCGGCTCTTTCGTTCGTTTTATCGCGACGGATACGACCCCGAGGAGTTGCTGCGCGATCTGTCGCTCGATGAAAAGCGGAATGCGCGGGTCGGCAAACTTTCGGGCGGTCAGCGCCAGCGGCTCGGTGTCGCCTGCGCGCTGGTCGGCAATCCCGACGTGCTCTTTCTCGACGAACCGACTACCGGCCTCGATCCGCAAAGCCGCCTGCAGTTGTGGGACATCGTGCAGCGCTTTCGCGTCAAGGGCGGAACGGTGCTGCTGACGACGCACTACATGGAGGAGGCGCAGCGCCTCTGCGACCGCGTGGCCATCGTCGACCACGGCCACCTCATCGCCCTCGGCACGCCCGCGGATCTGATCGCGAAACTCGAAGCGCGCAACGTCATCGAGTTCACGAGCGAGCCGCCGCTTCCGGAGAATGTCGTCACGGCGATCGATGCGTGCGCCGGCGCAAGCGCGCACAAGGGCGGCTGGCTGCTGCGCGTCCATTCGCTTGCCGAGGCCGTGCCGCAATTGATCGCGGCCGTGGAGCGGGAAGGCGCAAAGCTCGTGTCGCTTTCGACGCATGAAGCGACGCTCGAAGATCTCTTTGTCTCGCTGACCGGAAGGGAGCTTCGCGATGCCTGAAAAAACGCGCATCCGGCCGCCGATCGTCGAGCTGGCCATCACGCGTGCGAAAGAGTTCGTACGCGAAAGCGAAGCGCTCTTCTGGGTCTTCGGCTTTCCGCTGATCCTTGCGCTCGCCCTCGGATTCGCGTTCCGCGAGAAGCCGCCCGACCGTGTTCCGGTCGGCATCGTTGCGGGACCAAACGCCGCGCAGCGACTCGCTGCATTGCAGAAATCGCCAGTGCTCCTGCCGAGCATCATGAGCGAGCAGGATGCACGTGATGCGCTGCGCCGCGGCAAAGTGTCGCTGCTGATCGAAGGTGCAGACACCGTCATCTTCCGCTTCGACGCGACGCGTCCCGATGCGCAGAGCGCGCGGCGCGAAGCCGATGATGCATTGCAGACCGCGGCCGGACGCCGCAACGTCATCGTCACACGCGAGGAACGCGTTCACGAGCAGGGCGCGCGCTACATTGACTTCCTGATCCCCGGCCTCCTCGGCATGAACCTGATGGGCACCGGCATGTGGAGCATGGGCTTCACGATTGCCAACGCGCGCATGAAGAAACTGCTCAAGCGCCTCGTGGCCACGCCGATGCGCAAGACCGATTTCCTGCTCGCGCAGTTTCTGTCGCGGCTGATCTGGCTGCTGATCGAGGTGACGGTGCTGGTCGTCTTCGGCTGGATCGTCTTCGGTGTGCGCGTGAACGGATCGATCCTGCTGCTGGCGATCCTCTGCATCATCGGCGGCTTCAGCTTCTCCGGCATCGGACTGCTGACCGCGTCACGCGCTCGCACGATCGAAGCGGTCAGCGGCCTGATGAACCTGATCATGATGCCGATGTGGCTCTGCTCGGGCGTCTTCTTTTCCTACGAACGGTTTCCCGACTCGGTGAAGCCGATCATCCGGCTTTTGCCGCTCACGCTTCTCAACGATGCCCTGCGCGCCGTCATCAATGATTCCGCCGGCCTGACGCAGATCGCTTCGAAACTTGCGCTGCTCGCCGCATGGGGCCTCATCACGTTCATGATCGGATTGAAAGTGTTTCGCTGGCAATGAAACCGCTCGCGACGATCGCGCTCCTCGTCCTCGCCGCCTGCGCAACGACGCTGCAGAGCACGCCGAACGCCGATGTGCTCCTGCAACGCGATCGCGAATTCGCCAAACAATCGGCGGCGCGCGGGCATCTCGCGTGGCAGGAGTTCATGGCTCCGAACGCTGCGAAGCCGGCCAATGGCGGCCGGATGCTCCTCGGACCACAGGAGATCGGCGACAACATGCTGGCAGCGTTCGCGAGCGGCTTCACGCTGTCGTGGGAACCGACGCGCGGCGAGATCTCGCGCGGCGGAAAGCTCGGCTACACGTGGGGCCGATACACCGCTGTCATCGGCGGCAAGTCTCGCGAAGGAACGTACATGACCGTCTGGGAAAAACAGCCGGACGGCACGTGGAAGGTGCTCTTCGACACGGGCGACCCGGACTGAAGACGTTGAGTGGGGTGAGGAGTTCACACTCCCCACCCGGTCCAATCAAAATTTGAAATACAGCCCGAGGTTCGCCTGGCCCTGGAACAGATCGCGGTTGTACGTGTAATTGCACAGCCGGCAGGTCGTATCGTTCGGGAGCGACGTGTAGAAGCCGCGAATCTCGCCGCGGATGCCTGCGTGACTCTGGATCGGAACCTTCACGCCGACACCGAGCGAGGCGGAGAAGCGCGTCGCGGTCGTCACATCCGAGCGGCGCGGATCGAGCGTGGCCACACCGGCGCTGCCGATGAAGTACGGCGTCGCCGCGTACGACTGATTGAACGGCACGAGGAGACCGGCGTGGTAGTAGGTGATGTCGAAGTTGCCGAGGCGGTGTGTCGGATCGAAGAGTCCGCCGCCGTTGCCGTTGGTAAAGTCGGTGCTCTGATGATCGATCATCAGCTCGACCTTCATTCCGTTCGGCTGAATCGGGATGCCGAGGTTCAGGCCGAAGTTTGCAGAGCTGGCCACGTCCGCGTCCTGGTTGAAAAGGGTCGTCTGGCCGGAGTAGACCGTTCCGCCCCACGTGTAGCCGGCGAACGGCGTGATCTCGAACGTGTTATCGACGAAGTAACGGTAGCGGTCGCGCGGACCGCGATCCCGCGAGCCCTGCGCGAAGAGCGACGCGGGAACGATCAGAAGCAGCAGAACAAAAACGAATTTACGCATTGGTGTCCTCCATTGACATGGCCGCGCGGAATGCAGAAACGGCGCCGTGAAAATCGATTGGATTCAGCCGTTACCAAGCGTTTGCACGGCCATGCCGCAGGACGGCGTGTTCGATCGGGTGGACAACTGCGTAGAATCTCCGCCGCATGAAAATCGCGACATGGAATGTGAACGGGATCCGCGCGCGTGAGACGCAGTTTCAGGAGTGGGCTGCGAGCGCGCAGCCGGACGTGATCTGCCTCCAGGAGATCAAAGCCTCCATCGCCCAAATCCCCGAATCGATCTGCAACCTCGGCGGTTACTGGTGCTACTGGCACGGCGCGGCCGCGTACTCGGGCGTCGCCTTGCACATGCGCCGCGAGACGTTCCCCGAGGAACCGAAGTTCACGCATCCGGAGTTCGACCACGAGACGCGCATCGTCGAGGCGCGCGCCGGCGACACCGTCTTCGCGTCCGTCTACGTTCCGAACGGCGGCAAGGACTACGCGGCGAAGATCGCGTTCATGAATTCGCTGATCGCCTACGCGCGCACGCATCGCGAGCAGGGCCTGAACCTCGTCATCTGCGGCGACTACAACGTCGCACGCACCGACATGGACGTGCATCCGAAAGAGCGCAAGCCGAACATCATCGGCCAGCGCCCCGAGGAGCGCGACCTGCTCGAAGCGATGATCGCCGAGGGCCTCGCCGACGTCGGCCGTCAGCTCTACCCCGACGCCGACGACTACTTCACGTGGTGGGCGCCATGGCGCAATCTCCGTCAACGCAACATCGGCTGGCGATTGGACTACGTCCTCGCAAGCGAGTCGCTCGCGAGGCGCGCGGTGTCGTGTCCGTCGTATCGCGAGATCGGAACGAGCGATCACGCGCCGGTCGTGGCGACGTTTGAGTAGGCGCGATGCATTCTTACACCGTCGACGAAATGGGCACTCTCCGCCCAACATCACAGCCTTGAAGTTTCACGCGGAGCCGCGGAGCTCGCGGAAGGTTTCTCCGCATCCCCGCGCCTCCGCGTGAAAGGAACTATTCGAGTACGACGATCACAACCCGCCGGTTTTCCGCGCGGCCTTTGCGCGTCTTGTTCGGCGCGACCGGCAGCGTGTCGCCGTAGGAGATCGTCGACATGCGGTTCAGCGGGAGCTGGGCTCCGCGCGAGAGATAGCGGCGAACTTCGTCGGCGCGGCGTTCGCCGAGCTCGTCGTTCAGTTTGCGGCCG
>JBAVBF010000617.1:0-7518 GCA_049586115.1 Thermoanaerobaculia bacterium
GTTCACGTTCAGCGCGGCGGTCAGCAGCTCCGCGAGGATGCCCGCCTGCGAACCGGTGATCGAAAAGTAGGCGAAGAAGGCGGGATGGTTCCAATGCGTGATCCCCGGCATGATCTTCTCGCCGACCTCGGCCAGGATCACGTCGTAGGGACGGCCGCCGATGCTCGGTTTCGCGGCGAACTGTTTCTCGATGTCGCCCGGCTTCACGCGCGAGAGGACGTCGTATTGATCGACGCCGTCGAGGTAGTCGGCGATCCAGTCGATCAGTTTGTGGCCGGCGGCGCGAAACTCAGTACTCGTCGAATCCAGCTTCGGCATGCGCGGCATCTTCCTCGGGCAACAATGAATTCGCAAGCATCAGAAAAACGGCGAAGGTGATCGGGACCGCGAGTTGCGCGGTGAGCCGCGGCCACGAGCTCTGAACATGCCAGCGCAGGCCGTTCGGCGTGATGAAGTAGACGACGACGAAAAAGAGACCCTGGATCGCGGTGACGAGAAAGATGAACCGCTCCCGGTATCGCAACACAGCCGGAGCGACGAGGATCCCGATCAGGATCGCGGTCCAGAACCATGGCTTGGTCAACTGCTCCGCAAGAAACAGGAGAATCTGATGCGCATACGGCAGCCGCGCGAGCAGCCGTGAAATCGTCGAACCTTCAACGATGTCGGTCGGAAGTGTGTGCAAGGCGCGCAGGATGAGCCACGGTGCGGCCAGCGCGTACGCGGGGATGAGCTTGAGAGATCGCGGGCGGGATGTCGCGACGACTGCGATCGTCACCGCGACCAGCAGCGCCAATCCTTCGTTCTTGCAGTTCGCGGCGAAGCCGAGCATCAGCGCGGCGTGACGCCACGCAACGTCGTCACCATCGAGCAATGCGGCGCGAACGAAGAGAACGCCGGCGCCGCCGAAGGCGATGAGCGCTCCTTCCGCGAGACCCACGTAGCGGCTGAAACCGAGAGCTGCGATCACCGTCGTGAGCAATGCGGCGAAGAACGGCGTGGTCTCCCGCGCCGCGAGCGAGCGTACGACGAGCGCCAGCGCGACGGCCCAGGCGACGCAGATCAACCCCAGCCAGCGATCGCTCCATCCGCCATTGAGCAGCGCCACGAAGTCGTAATTCAGCGGCACCAGGAGCGGATAGTCGGGATGCGCGAACGTGTTCCAGTGGCTCTCCAGGAAATGCCAGTCAATCCCGCCGATCTCGAGGAACGTCCGCGCCTTCAATCCCCAGATCGCCCAGAAGTCCCACTCCCAAACCGGCGCGAGCGTCGCGTAGAGCGCGTAGCAGACGATCGTGAAGATCGTGACGAGGTCCAGGACGTGCGGCGTTGTGTTCGGACGTGCAACAGGACCGTTCTGCCGTCGCGCGATCAACGCAGCGGCGCAAAAGACGATCAGCGACGCGACCGTCACGCTGATCAACGTCCAGCGAATGTGCGCGATCGATAGCGTCAGGAGGACGAAGTACATCGTCCCGCTGCCATACAGAAACGCCGTTCCGACGAGCAGCGGTCCGCGGGCGCTTCGGTCCACCGCGAGAACGATGGGGATGCCGAGGACGGCGAGGCTGAGGATCGCGATGAGAGTTGCGGTCATCGCTGCCGCAGCCTCAACAGCGCGCCGCGTCCGCCGAGCCACACGACATCGGCAGGAATCCGCAGACCGACGCCGAACACCGCGACGTACTTCGCGCCGCGGAAGTTCTGTTGCACCCGGACGTTCTCAGGCGTCACGAGCGGAAGCACCTCGCGGCCGGTGAGGAAGTAGCTGGCGCGGTAGTAGGCGTACGAGTAGCCGCCATCCCAGTTCATGGCCGGAACGATGACGGCGATCGTGTCGCCTGGCTTCGTGTGCTCGCGAACGCCTTCGAGGAAGAGCGGATAGTCGAGCCAGCGGCGGTCGGGATAGCGCGCCATCGTCCTGGCGGCCCACCCTCGGTCGATGAACGGCAGCTCCAGCAGCCGCGAGGCGACGCTGAGGACCACGATTGCGGCCAGACAGAGGAGGGTGAGAACGCGGCGGACGGTCAAGCTCGCGATTGTCGCATCAAGAGGCGCCGCGGCCGGAGAGAACTGCCGGAATCGTGCGCAGCAGGATCTTGAAATCGAGCGAAGGCGACCAGTTGTCGATGTATTGCAGGTCGAGCTGCATCCAGCGATCAAAGTCGACGTTGTTGCGGCCGCTCACCTGCCAGAGGCATGTCAGCCCCGGCTTCATCGACAGCCGTCTGCGATGCCACCGGTGATACGCCGCGACCTCCTCGGGGATCGGCGGACGCGGACCAACCAGGCTCATGTCGCCCTTGAGCACGTTCCAAAGCTGCGGCAGCTCATCGAGCGAAAACTTGCGCAGCACGCGGCCGACCCCGGTGACGCGCGGATCGGACTTTGCCTTGAACACAGGACCGGTCATTTCGTTCAGATGCGTGACTTCGCCGCGGCGTTCGAGCGCATCCTCGAACATCGTCCGGAATTTGAAGAGCGTGAAGACGCGGCCATTCAGCCCCATCCGCTTCTGCTTGAAAAGGACTGAGCCGGGCGACGACATCCTGATCGCGATCGCAGCGATCCCGATGACCGGGAGCGCGAGCAGCAGGAGCAGCATCGAGACGGCGACGTCGAGCAGCCGTTTGAGGGCGAGCTGCGACTCGTTCGATGGCGTGGTCGTGAAGGTGAGGAACGGAATGCCTTCCAGCTCTTCCAACTCGACGCGGGCGACCCGGTTCGGGAAAAAGTTCATGGCCACGCGGGTGCGGATGCCGAGCTCCTCGCACATCAGGAAAATCTGTTTCATCTCGTCGAGCTTCTTGCGCGTGACGGCGAAGACGATCTCGTCGATTGGCTCGGCGAACTGACCGCCTTCGAGGAGCCGGCGAAGATCGGGAACGCTGCCGTACACACGGAAACGCGCCCAGCCGTTCGACAGGCGATGCCCGTCGGAGACGAACCCGAGGATTTTGTAGCCCCAGTATTTATGGCCTTCGACCGTGCGGGCCACTTCGATCGCGCGGCGGCCGGTGCCGACGATGAGGATGGTTCGATAGTTCATCCCCTTCTTGCGCACGTAGCGGGCAATGACGCGCACCACCACTTTTTCGAGGACCAGCAGCAGCGCGGCGAGGACGCCGAAGAGGATGAACCAGGCGCGCGAAAGCTGCCGCAGCGGCAGAAGGTAGGCGAGCGTGGCCAGGATGGCGTTGCCGACGAAGACGACGCGGATCGCCGTCAGCGCCTCGCGCAGCAGCGGCACGGTGCGGTGGCTGTGATAGCTGTGGTAACTGAAGAGCAGGACCGACCAGAGGATCAGGACGACCGGATAGAGCTTGATGTAGTCGCGCAGCGGGAAGAGGCCGGTCGGAAACTGCGCCGGCGCGAACTGCGGCAGGATCAGATCGCGGATGAAGAACGCGGCAAAGAAGGCAGCCGTCGTGAGCGCCAGGTCGGCAACGTAGACGACCCTCGCGATCATGCGCGCTTTTTCTTTAAGCATTCAGCCTCTTGGCCACGTGAGCCTCGAATGTACTGCACTGGCGTCCGTCCGGTATACGGAAATGAATCCGGGCCCGTCTAGTGCCGCACGATTTCGGCAAAAAGCCGCTCGTACGCATCTGTTACCGCACTCCAGCTGTATCTCTCACCCGCGCGTGCCCGGGCAACGATCCTCATCTGTTCGCGCAACGGCGGCGATGCGAGGAATTCTCGAAGTGTGCCTGAAAGGGTTTCGGAGGGGCGCAGGCGGAAGTAACCGACTGCATCCCCTCCCACTTCCCGGTTCTCGGGCGTGTCGTGCGCGAGGACGCAACCACCCGAGGCCATGGCCTCAATCATGGCCGGATGGGTACCGCCGACTTCGGTGGCCTGGATATAAATGAGTGCGTTGCGCTGCAGGGTCCGGTAGTCGCGGCCGTAAAGCGCGCCGGGAAAAAGGATGCGATCGGACGCGTGGCGTTTCAGCGCCGCGTCGAGGTCGCGGGCGTACGAGGCAGCGCCGAGCATGATGAGCTTGGGGGGCGGGGAGTTGGGTGTGGGGTGTGGAGAAGCCTTGTCTCCCACTCCCTCGTACGCCTCAACCACTTCCAGCGGATTGTTCTCCGGCTCGAAGCGGCTGACGTAGAGGACGTAGTTCTGTGGCTCGACTCCGAGCCGTTCCAGCACATCGCTGTCCTCCTCGGACGGAAACTCCGCGCCATACGGAATCGTGACCGGCTCGATGCCGTAACGGCTTCGGTAGTAATCGGCGATGACGTTCGCATCGGCCACGACCTGATTCGCGAAGAGTGCCGAGAACGATTCGCCGATTGCGTAGACGAGTTTCCCGGCGGCGTTCCACTTGCGGCGATGGCGTTCGATACCGTCGACGTTGATGGCCACCGGAATCCGCGCCGCGCGCAGCAGCGGGAGGACGAAGGCGTTCGCGGCATTGCAGAGGAGTACGACGTCGAAATCGCGCCGCAATGCATCCAGCGAGGAGAGCAGCGTGTGGCTGACGGTCTCGAAGTACTTGTGGCGCAGCGCGGGAAGGAGGATGCGGTGTGCCTGGAAACGCGGGCGTCCCGCCCGCTCGGCGGACGAGACGTCCGCGTTCCCAGCGCGGCAGTAAACGAATACCTCATGTCCCCTCGCCACCAACCTCCCCGACAACTCCTCGGCGAATGTTTCGAAGCCGCCGTAGCGCGCCGGGATGCCGCGCGTGCCGGCGATGGCGATCTTCAAACGAACCATCCGGCCAGATCGCGGTCGGAGACGCGTCTGCGGCTCTGGATGGCGCGTCGTTTTTCCATGATCCGCCGGCGATTCTTCCACAGCCATGTCAGCGCCGGAAGGGAGCTGCGTTCGATCGTGAATGTGGCCACGATCACGATCAGATCGCGCATCAGCTCGAACGGTGCGTTGCGGATTGCGAGATACAACCCCTCGTTTTTCAGCCGCAACAGAAAGCGGTTCTTGACGCCGTGCATGTTGATGACCGCTGACAGCGCCCGGCGCTTGTCCGGCGTGACGGTGCGGACGTGATGCGCGACCGCCTCGGGCACATAGATCGCGCGCCATCCGAAGAGCCTCCCGCGCCAGGCGACGTCGGCATCCTCGCGAAAGGCAAAGAAATCCTCATCGAGAAATTCGCCGCCGATGGTGACGTCGCGGATGAACGATATTCGATACATCGCGGCGGCGCCGGAGATGCCGAAGATTTCTCGGGTGTCGGGTGTCGGCTGTCGGCTGTCGGGCTTTCCCTGATCGATGTCCAAATGGCGGCCCGATCGCGTCATGCGAATGCCTTTTGAGTCGACGAGTTTCGTTTCGGCCTGCAGCAGTTTTCCCGTCGCCATCCCGAAGCCATCCGACGCGGCGACGAGCGAGGAGACGTAGTCGGGTTCGAGGTACGCGTCCGGATTCAGCAGCAGCACGAACTCGCCATTCGCGACCCGCACGGCCTGGTTTACGGCGGCGCTGAAACCGCGGTTCGTATCATTAATGATGTGCGTGGCCCGCGCGCCGCCACGAACGATCGCCATCGAATCATCCGTCGACGCGTTATCGACGTGAATCACCTCAATCGGCCGATACGTCTGCGCAGCGAGCGCGGCGAGGCAGCGGCGGAGAAACGGTGCGCTGTTCCAGGTGACGATGACGACCGAGACCAGCCCGTTCGTCAGGCGCCGCTCCAGCGGTTGAACGCCTTGCGTATCACGCCCGCGTAAGCGCGCGCCGCGGTCCAGCGCCCGAGGCGGCGGTTGGCGATGCCGGCGAGCGCGGGAGGAATCCGCAAAAGCATCCCCACCACGATCGCCCATCGCAACGCCTCGGCCCGACCTGGCGACAGCCACTTGCGCGCGTACAGCCACATGTTGCGGTACCAGAGCGCGATGAATTCGGCGAATGGGACGTGCTCGAGGCTCGCGCCGCCGAAGTGCCGCGCCCGCGCCGCGGGGACGACGAAGATCGTGTGTCCTGCTTCCGCCAGACGCCGGCAATAGTCGACATCCTCGAACCACGCCGGCGCGAACTGCTCGTCGAACGCTCCGACCTCGGCGAACACTTCGCGGCGCAGCAGCAGCGCCGCTGCGGCCGGCTGCTCGACCGGCTGCGCATGTGTCAACTCCAGCTCGCGGTAGCGGTAACGCGCGGTGGTGCGATTGGCGGGAAAGAGTTTGTCAATGCCGAAGACTTCGCTGATCAGCGTGCGGAGCGTGGGCAGACGGCGCAGTTGAAACTCGCGCTGCGAGTCGCCCGCTTCGTCAGACAGCAGAGGCGCCGCGGCGGCAACGACCGGATTCGCGTCGAGAAATTCGACGAGCGTTTCCAGCGCGCCCGGCTCGAGTTCGCAATCGGGATTCAACAGAAAGAGATACCGGCCGCTCGTGCGCGTGGCCACGCGATTGACGCCCGCGGCGAAGCCGAGGTTCGCGGCGCCGCGGATCACTTCAACGTGATCGCCGATCACCGTCAGCGTGTTGTCGGCTGACGCGTTGTCGTAGACGACGACCTCGTACGCCAGACTGCCGCAGGCGGTGGCGATCGATTGCAGGCAGCGCGCGATCCAGCGCTCGCTGTTCCAGGTCACGATGGCGATCGAAAGATCGAGCGGACGCGTGGAAACGCCGCGCAGGATACGCGGCTCGTCGTGATTCAGCGTTCTGGTTGCTTCTGCCATTCGTTGACTGCCTCAATCAGCGGGCGCGTCACCACGTCCCACGCAAACCTCGGCTGGATGCGGATCAGGTTAGATACGCACGCCGCATAAAAATCGTCGTCTCGAATCAGTTTTTCGATTCCGTCCGCGACCGCCGCCGCATCCGACGCCGGCACGACTACGCCCAAGCCTTCTGCTGCCACCAAACCCGCCGCGAATCCGTTTTCCGTGGTGATGACCGGAACCGCCGCCGCGATGGCGTCGAACAGCCGCGTGCGAATCGAGTACGCGGCCTCCGCCGTCGGACGGTGCAGCATGATAGCGGCTTTGCTGCGGCGCAACCACGACAGGCGATCGCGATACGGAGTCCATGCGTCGTTGGCCTGCACGAACGGTGCACTGTTCGCGATGATGGCGTCGAGCCGGTCTTCGCGGCGCCGATCGACGCTGTGGCGGTTGGGCCGGGAACGCCCGAGGAAGAGCAACCGGCAGTCGACGCCGCGCTGATTCACCGCCACCACCGCCTCGGCCGCAATGGCCGGATCGAGCCACTCCCACGTCCCGCCGCCCCAGAGGATGATGTTCTCGCGTTCGTCGTCCGAGGTGGCGGGGATGTGTTCGATGCCGAACGGGATGTTGAGGATCGGCAACTTCGTATCGCGATACAGCTCTCGCTGTTTCGCCGCCGCGACGATCAGCAAATCGCCCTCGGATAGAGCGCGATGCACGCGCCAACGCTCGGCACCGAGGTGGATGCGTTGCCGCATCGACGGATGGCGGCCGTACATCTCGCGCAACTCGAGCAGAACGGGATCGAAGAGATCGAAGACGACGCGCTGACCGCGCCGCTGCCGTCCGAATCCGCGCGCCGGCTGCCCGATGACGAC
>JBAVBF010000618.1:0-12684 GCA_049586115.1 Thermoanaerobaculia bacterium
AGACGTCGAGCAGCTGCTGATACGAAATCTGCGCGGGGTCGTAGACGATCTCCACCGACTCGCGATGACCGGTGTAGCCATCCGAAACCTGCTCGTAGGTCGGCTTGTCCACGCGTCCGCCCGTGTAGCCGGACGTGACGGAGACCACGCCCTTCAACCGCTCGAACGGCGGCTCCATGCACCAGAAACAGCCGCCCGCAAACGTGGCGACCGCGCGGCGCGGGAGGGGGGCGGCGGAGAGGAGCGAAAGCGCGGCGAGGATGATGAGGAGGCGTTTCATGTGCACATTGTCATCCTGAGTCGCCGGAGCTGCGTAGCCGAAGGCGTAGCAGCGCAGGACGACGAAGGATCTCAAGATGCGCAACACCGGCTGAAACCCGGAGGATTCAACGCAGGCCGCGAAGCTTGAGATCCTTCAGCGTCCTCCGCCGTCTCCGCCTTCGGCTACGCGGCTCCGGCGCTTCAGGATGACAGCGCATCTGCTACTCTCCGCGCCCGTGTCGCGCTCGCGTCTGCTTCCGCTGACAGGCATCGTCGTCGCCCTCGCCGCGTGGCAGATCGCGGTGATCGTGCGCCCGTCATCGCTCATCCCCGGACCGATCGCCGTCGCTCGCGGCATCGGCGAGCTCGCGGTCCGCGGACTGCTTGTTAAATACGTCGTGGCCTCACTCTTCCGCGTGACGTGGGGCTACCTCGCGGCGCTCGTCATCGCCATTCCGTTCGGCCTGGGATTGGGGATGACACGCCTCGGCGAGATGGCCATGAATCCGATCCTGCAGATTCTCCGGCCGATCTCGCCGCTGGCGTGGATTCCGATCGCAATCCTCTGGTTCGGCGTCGGCGACCTCTCCGCGATTTTCCTGATCTTCCTGGCCAGTCTGCTGCCGATGACGGTCGCCACGATGAACGCGATGCACAACATCGATCCGGTCCATCTCGCTGCCGCGCGCAACTTCGGCATCCCGTTGCGCGCGCGCATGCGCGACGTGCTCATCCCGGCCATCCTGCCGCAGCTCATCGTGGCCATGCGCATCACGCTCGGCGTGGCCTGGCTGGTGGTCGTGGCCGCGGAGATGATCGCCGTCAACTCCGGCCTCGGCTTCCTCATCGTCGACGCGCGCAACGCGGGCAATCGCTACGACCTCGTCGTGGCCGGAATGGTGCTCATCGGCCTCGTCGGCATCGTGCTCGATCTGCTCATGCGCCGCCTGGAGTGGCTCGATTCCGTCCGCTGGGGTTATGCGTCGGAATGAAGGTCCAGTTCAGCGACATCTCGATGCGCTTCGGCGCGATGGAAGTTCTTCAGCACATCACGCTCGGAGTTGAAGAAGGCGAGTTCCTCTGCATCGTCGGCCCGTCCGGCTGCGGCAAATCGACGCTGCTCAACATCGCTGGCGGCTTCCTCGCGCCCGGCAGCGGCTCGGTCACGATCGACGGCGAGCCGGTCACCGCCCCCGACCGCCGCCGCATCTTCGTTTTCCAGGAACGCGGCGTCTTCCCCTGGCTGACCGTGGAAGGCAACATCGGCTTCGGACTCTTCGACATGTCCTCCGACGACCGCCAGGCGCGTGTCGCGCAGTACATCGATCTGGTCGGGTTGAAAGGATTCGAAAAGTCCTATCCGCGCGAGCTGTCCGGCGGGATGAAACAGCGCGTCGAAGTGGCGCGCGCGCTGGCCGTCAATCCCGACGTCCTTTTCCTCGACGAGCCATTCGGTGCGCTCGATTCGATCACGCGTTTACAGATGCGCAGCGAACTGCTTCGCATCTGGCGCGCCGAACGAAAGACGGTTCTCTTCGTTACGCACGACATCGAGGAATCCGTACAACTTGCCGACCGTGTAGTGGTCATGAGCGCGCGACCAGGGAAAATTCGCCGTGTTGTCGATATCGACATTCCGCATCCGCGCGATTTATCGTCACGCCGCTATATCGAATTACGCGATTTGATTTTCGGTGAGATTGGATTGGCGCATCAGGTATGAAAACCCGTGTGGTGAAAGTCGTTTTTCCAATCATCACGGCGGCAGTGATTCTCGCATTGTGGTCCATCGCCGTGAAGGCTTCCGGCACGAAGATCTTTCCGACGCCAACAGCCGTCGCGAAAGCGATCACCACTCTCGCCGAGAAAAGCCTTCTCTGGCACTACATCGCCGACTCCCTCACCCGCGTCTTCGCCGGCTATACCGCCGCCCTCGTCATCGGTATCCCGCTCGGTTTCCTCCTCGGCTGGTACGCGTCGCTGGCAAGAGCGATCAACCCGCTGATCCAGATGTTGCGCCCAATTTCCCCGCTCGCCTGGATGCCGCTGGCCGTGATCTGGTTCGGAGTCAGCAACGCCGCGCCGATTTTTCTGATTTTCCTGGCGTCCCTGTTTCCGATCATCGTTGCGGCGATGAACGGAGTCCGCAACGTCCCGCCGATGTACATCCAGGCCGGACGCAATTTCGGACTGACCACACCGCAATTGATGACGCGCGTCATGATCCCCGCCGTCCTCCCGCGCATCATCGTCGGCCTGCGCCTCGCCTTCGGCATCGCCTGGGTCGTCCTGGTCGCCGCTGAAATGATCGCCGTCGACTCCGGACTCGGGTACCTGATCATCGATGCCCGCAACGCCGGCAAACGCTATGACCTCGTAGTGGCCGGAATGCTGCTGATTGGATTGATTGGATTATTGCTGGATACAGGCATTCGAAAAATCGAGCAGTGGATTAGTGATTAGTCCACGAATCCACTACACAGAAAGGAGGCCCAAAATCAAAAAACTAACCCTGGCCATCACCACCTGGCTTCTTGCCATCACTGCCGCGCATTTCGCGCTCAATGTGAACTGGCAGGTGCTGATGAACGACCGGTTGCCGGAAGCGGACCGCAAGCTCAATGTCGCGTATATCCCCGTAACGTGACATCTCGCTTGCCCGGTCACCGACTACATCTCCGCCTACTCACAGTCCGGACATCTCTTTATCCCGCGCATGTTTCAGGGCTTCCCTGAAATCAAAGAAGCGCTGATGTCCAACAAGATGCAGGCGGCGTTCATGGTCGCGCCGATGGCAATCGCCCTGCGGGCTCAGGGCGTTCCGGTGAAGATTGTTTACCTCGGCCACCGTTACGGATCGGCCGTGGTCGTCCGCAGCGACGGCCCTGTCCATCGTGTGTCCGACCTCCGCGGCCGCATCATCGCCATCCCCAGCCGCTTCTCCGACGAGCGCCTGATCGTCTTCCGTGCACTCCAGGCAAATGGGATGGACGCGAAAAAAGATCTGCGCATGGTCGAGATGGCGCCGCCCGACGTCGCCGGCGCCTTGGCCGCGAACGCGATCGACGCATTTTCGATGGGCGAGCCATACCCGTCGCAGGCCGAGATGGCCGGTTTCGGCCGAGTCCTATTTCACGCCCGCGAATATTGGCCTGACTACATCTCCTGCGTGCTCGTGGTTCGCCAGGACATGATCGACAAGCGTCCCGAGGCTGTGCAAACGCTCGTCGACGGCGTGGCGAGATCGGGACTCTGGCTCGACGAAAAGGAGCGCGCAAAACGCCACCGCCTCCACGCCGCCGATTTCGTCGGCCGTTTCTATTTTCACCAGGACCCCAAGCTCCTCCGCTGGGCTCTCACGAATCCCATCGACCGCGTCAAATACGAGCCGCTCTCCCCGCGCCGCGCCGACTTCGAAACGATCGTCAACCTGATGGTCCAGACCGGCGTCCTCGATCACACCATCGCCTTCGAAGACTTCGTCGACACACGCTTCGCCGAAGGCGCCCACGGCATGACCGCCTGGAAATACGAAGCCGGCGACGATCGCGCGCGGTGAAAGGTCCGAGGTTAGCCGGGTCAGGCACTGCATCCTGCTAAAGCACAGACAAGAGTGTCTGTGCCACACCGGCTCTGCTCATCGCCGCATTTGCGGTAGTAGGCAGGATCAATGTGGCACAGACACTCTTGGGTAATAATATGCTTGACTCAGCCGCCCCATGAGCCTATATTGCTTTCATGAGCGAGCCGAAAGCTGAACCTAAAAGCCTGCAAGAGGCAGTCATCTACTTCGCCGATCCTGACAACTGCGTGAATTATATCGCGGTTCGTCGCTGGCCGAACGGCGTTACCTGCCCGACCTGTGAACGCAAGGACGTGACCTACTTCCCGGCGCGCCGGGTGTGGCAGTGCAAAACCAAACACCCGAAACGCCAGTTCTCCGTAAAGGTGGGAACTATTTTCGAGGACTCGCCTCTCGGTCTGGACAAGTGGCTCGCCGTGATGTGGATGCTCGCGAACTGCAAGAACGGCGTCTCCTCATGGGAGATTCACCGTTCGTTCCGCATCACTCAGAAATGCGCGTGGCACATGCTGCACCGCGTTCGCCTTGCAATGCAGGAAGGCGACGGAATGATGTTAAACGGCGAAGTCGAAGTGGATGAAACCTACATCGGCGGCAAAGCCCGCAACATGCACGCTTCGAAGCGTGCCGCGAAGATCACCGCGCACGGCGTCAAAGGAAAGGCCGCAGTGTTCGGGATGATCGAGCGCGGCGGGAAGGTCAAAACCGCGCACGTTGACCAAACCACTAAGGTCGAACTTCAGCGCCGCATTCGGGAATCGATCGAAGTCGGCGCGGCGATCTTCAGCGACGAACATCCGTCGTACAAAGGTCTGACCGATGGATACGAACACGCCGTCATCAATCACGCAATCGAGTACGTGAACGGGAACATCCACACCAACACCATGGAAAACTTCTGGAGCTTGCTGAAGCGCGGCTTGCACGGAACCTACGTGAGCGTGGAGCCGTTTCACCTGTTCCGCTATCTCGATGAGCAGAGCTTCCGGTACAACAATCGGAAGTGGATGGATGACGCGGCTCGTTTCAGCGCTGCGGTTTCTCAGGTGGCCGGGAAGAGACTCACCTATGCGGAACTCACCGGCAAGGTGGGAGAAACGAGTGAGCCAACAGTCATCAGCATCGAACCAATCGAGCCGAAGTAGGAACCGTTCTAGGAAGTTCCCTCGGCAGGGGCGGGGGAAGCGGGGAACTCGATAACGGTTGTAGCCGGTCCGACGCTCGGGACCTTCTCGCTCTTCGCTTTGCTTTGCAATGCGATAGCCTTCACCTCGGCGATAGACATTTTTTTGCTGTGCCCATTATCGAGTATGCAGTATGTCGCCATCCCCGCGCCCTCTCCGATGCAGGCGTATCCGACATTTGTCATTTCGTGAAGAATTCCCGGGTTTCCGATGAGCGCGATTCTGCATCCGGCGTCAGAGTTGTTGACTGCAATCAAATGAACGCCGAGGTCAAACGATGCCATCTTCTCGGAGAGTCGCCCAACCAACTCCGGCTGTAGGTCGCTTTGATGCTTCGTGAAGCTCTCCAGAGTTAGCCCTATCGGTTGCAGGTGCGCTTGTTCAGCTTTCATGAGTCGGAAGTCGCGGTACGTCTGCCGAACCACCTCGGAGAACTCTCCGGCTTTATTCGTCAGCCACGTCTGGCGAGCGATCCGCACGATTTCGTGAGACTCGCGGAAATTTCCAGCGGTCAAGATGGCGGCATCTCTATCGACCATATGAATTTTGGGGATATCGGGCGACTCGACACCGAAGCAGAAATCAAGAGTCGTCAATTGATCGGCTACTAGGACGACGCGCGCGCCATCTTCCGCTAATGCTGCGATGCAGATAGTCATTTGGGCTGGAGGTTCAAGCGTACACCACGGCACAAGCAAATCGTGCGCGTAGGAACCAAAGCCGGCATATGTTGGACAGAATGGCATCAAGCTAGTAGAATCACCGTGTTTGCGGATTCCAGACTAGCGATGCGCACGACCGGCTGGCAGGCCGGTTTTCGTGTCTTTGCGCCTATCTCGTGCGACCGTGAATTCTAGCAGACTGTTGGCTCGGTCTACTCTCCCAACGCATCAGAAATCAGTCAGCGCCTTCTTGCGCTTTGCCTCGGCTTCCGCGATCGACGCGTCATAAGCGGATCGCGTCTCGAATGAAGCTGAACCCTCACGGCCAGCGTACTCGTAGGTCTGCTTTTCGTATTGTTCGAGAGTGACAACCATAGTCTTGCCGACCCAAACCAGCGTCTCGAACTCGTACGCAGCACCGAGACTGTTTTTGTAGGTATTGCTGCTCGCGCTGGTTGGCTTGCCGAATTTCGTCATGAATGTCTCCCGCATTAGCGGGTAGCTCGTTGTGGAGAACGTTAGACCGATTCGGCTCACGGTCCCGTGATCGTCGAATATGTAGGCATCACTCGCGTCTACCGATCCGATTGGGTTATGCATGACGACACACAAGCGAATTTGTTTAACTTGGCCAAGGTCACATTTTGGAAACGCGGCGTGAACCGTCTCTTTGGATGCGCCCAATGGAATGCCGCGCACGGTCGGTGATGGCTGATCCTGCGGGAGTGGATCATCGGCCAGCACTGGAAGTGCCGCGATGAGCAAGAGAGACAGGATGGCCATCTTCGTCATGTTCACTCCTTCGTCTTTGGTTTCGGCCCGCGCTTCCGTGGATTGGCGTCCGCTCGCTTTCGGTACTCGGCTTCACGCCGAAGAATCTCAGACTTGGGAACGGACAGCACCTTGTCCACGACCCGCGTGAAGGCATCGAACTCGCTCTCCGGCTTCTTCTGATCCGTCATCCTGGTATCGTCCCTATTTGAACAGCCGTCGAATGGTGGACAGCTTGAAATCCGCGAGCAGATCGCATCCGTCCACGTTCAGCGCGCCCGCCAACTTCAGAATCACGGTGAGCGTCGGAACATTCTCTCCGCGCTCGACAAAGCCGACGTAATCCGCCGTCAGGTTCGCCGCTTCGGCGAGCCGTTCCTGACTCAAGCCGCGATCGTTCCGCAGTCGCCGTAGGGTGTCGCCGAACCGCTGCCCTTCCGCGCTCCGCTCTTTCCGTCGTGACATCGGGCTTTACCCTAACCATAGATCGGTGTAACCTCCACCCCACTATAGTTAGGTGGGAGGCTTTGATGGACAAGCGTCAGCGCATCCGCTCGCTTTTTCTCGACCCGGCAGACTCGTATGCGTTGCGCGAGGTAGCGGCGCTCACGGATACACCGGTTCGGACGCTGAGACGTGAAGTAGCCACAGGACTCACGGACGCAGAAAAGGTTGGCAGCCGATGGCGCTTTGCGTGGCGTCAGGCCGCTTGCATCGCGATGCAGCGATGGACCCTTGCGGAGATACACGCGGCCCTCGGTGACGACGCGGCAGCCGTCCTGCCGCCGTTGTTGGCGCTGCGCACCGTCACGGTCAGGCTGCCGGAGTTCATCGTTCTGACGTTGGAATCGGTCGCTGCGCGGGACCGGACGACGTTCGATGCGGCGCTGCACAACGAACTGACCGAACTCGCCGGAACGCACCTGACGGAGTTGCAGGCGACGATTCCCGGCTACCGGCAGGCGTACATGTTTCCCGGCCCCGTTCATGAGTGAGAATCGCCCTCTTCTCGCGGCGAAGGCGATTCGATAATCGCGGGAATGCTGCTTCTGTCGGCTCTCTTCAGCCCTTCGGCGTCCCAATACTCGCTCACGTATTGGCGACCATAAAACGGGTCATCCGAGGCAATCAATATCTTCCTGAACCATCCGCTTTCATCCCATGCGGCAGCGCCGCGCCGCCGCTCTCTCGCGGTCGCGTATGCGATCATGTCCGCCGCTTGAAGCGGATAGAAAACGCGGTCATCAGCAAACGTGATCGAACAGAATAGTGGCACGGATCGAGGGTCGTACTGTTTGATTTTACAAAAGAGCGAGTAGCACTTCATCGCGGTATGCTGGTCATCATCAAAAATGAGCCCGATAGGTTCTTTCCACTCCCATTCGACTAGCGTTTCGATGACAAGCCTCATGACTCTAGAAAAGCAAAACGTGAACGGGTCTCCGATGGCGTTGCGCGTGTCTTTAGGTAGGTCTCGATATGCCTTCGCGTCTAGCCCTACCGTTACGCCGCGAATGATGTTCTTGCCGATCGCCGCCGCGAAGTCGGTCACGACTTGGCGTTTCTCGCCGTTCTCCCACTTCCGCAAATGGTATGGGGGTTGATCCGACATCAAGTCCGTCGTATGGACAAGGGGAATCTGATGCTTGTTCAGCAACAACCCCCACGTCTTGCATAGCGACTCAAGATGAGACTCGTCACCGATGAAACCAGCGAGGCAAATGAAATCCTGCTGTCTCCATTTGCCGCTCTCGTCAAAGTACGCCATCAGCACTAATCGAGGTCTCCGGGGGGCGGAACGGGTTGGCGAATGGCATCATGCTACACCGCCCCGCTCGCGGAACGCATCATGCGCCCCTCTCGCTGGCTGAGTCAAACATATTATTACCCACTCTTGTCTGAGCTGTTGAGGCTCGGCACGTCTCGATCAAGATGACGAGATCGTGATCCATTTCTCTACCACCGGCGGCTCGTACTCCGACATCCTCCGCAGCAGCGAGACAGGATCAACATCCACGATCGCCATCGACCGATACTTCTCGCGAATGAACCCCGCATCCACCGCGCGATCGAGAAACGACAGCAGCGGCGCGTAGAAGCCATTCGCATCGAGGAAGCCGAGCGGCTTGTGATGGATCCCGAGCTGTGCCCACGTCCACACCTCGAAAATCTCTTCGAGCGTGCCCAGTCCGCCGGGAAGAGCCACGAACGCATCGGACAGCGCCGCCATCATCGCTTTCCGCTCGTGCATCGTCTCGACGATGTGCAACTCCGTCAGATTGCGATGACCGACTTCGCGGTCCCACAACATGCGCGGAATCACGCCGATCGCTTTTCCGCCGCCGGCCAGCACCGCGTCGGCCACGATTCCCATCAGTCCGACATGTCCGCCGCCGTACACGAGCGCGATCTTCGACGTCGCCAGCAGCGCGCCGAAATCGCGCGCGACATCCGCGTAGATCGGATCGTTACCCGGATTCGAGCCGCAGAAAACGCACAGACTGCCGATCACAGCGCGCGAAATCCCGTCTCGCCGTCCGGCAGCGCCTCGCGATTGCGATCGAGCCGCGTCACGATCCAATCCCCGCCGCGCCGCTCGATCTCCGTCACGATCGACGCCCACATCCCATCGGCCGGATTCTCACTCCACCGAAAGCGCATTCCGTCCGCCGGCGCGACGTCGCGCTCGCGAAGATCGGCCTCGGCCATCTCGATCAATTCCGCAGGTCCGATGTGGTCGCAGGGCATCGCGTTAGTTTAGCGGTACATCTGTGGCGATCTGCGTCATCTGCGGATCAGGAATTCATTCTCGGTGAACACGTTCTCCCCCAAACATGCCGCAGTTTCGATACGACATCCGCAACGTTGCCATCATCGCCCACGTCGACCATGGGAAAACCACGCTCGTCGACGCTCTCCTCCGTCAGTCCGGCGCCGTGCGCGCCAACCAGCAGATGGATGAGCGCGTCATGGACTCGAATGACCTCGAGAAAGAGCGCGGCATCACCATCCTCGCCAAGAACACCTCGATCCGTTATCTGGTCGACGAGCCCGACGCGCTCGGGCATCTCGTCCATCACGAAGCCACGCATACCGCATCCGGCCACGACCTCCCCGCGACCTTCATTCATCCGAGCGAAGTGAAGATCAACATCGTCGACACTCCCGGCCACGCCGATTTCGGCGGCGAAGTGGAGCGTGTCCTCTCCATGGTCGACGGCGTCATCCTCCTCGTCGATGCCGCCGAGGGTCCGATGCCGCAGACGCGCTTCGTGATGCGTAAAGCTCTCGGCCTCGGACTGTTGCCGATCGTCGTCATCAACAAGATCGATCGCCAGGACGCGCGTCCGGTCGAAGTGGTCAACGAAGTTTTTGACCTGATGATCGAGCTCGGCGCCTCGGACGAGCAACTCGACTTCCCGATTCTCTACGCCATCGGCCGCCAGGGCATCGTGCGCACGAATCTCGAAGATACGACCGAGGATTGCCGCCCCCTGTTTGACGCGATCCTGAAGCGCATTCCGCCGCCGCCCGGTTACGCCGATGCGCCGCTCCAGCTCCTCGTCTCCTCCATCGATTACAACGAATACGTTGGCCGCCTCGGCATCGGGCGCATCCAGCGCGGAAAGCTGCGCCAAGCCGAGGACGTGGTGCTCATCCTTCGCGACGGCACGCACAAGAAGGGCCGCATCACCAAGCTCACGGCCTTCGAAGGCCTCAAGCGCACGGAGATCGACGAAGCGTCGGCGGGCGAGATCGTCGCTGTCGCGGGCTTCGCCGACGTCGAAATCGGCGAGACCTTCGCCTCGGCCGCAAATCCCGAAGCGCTGACGCCGATCGCGATCGACGAGCCGACCGTGTCGATGTTCTGGCTCGTCAACGACTCGCCGTTCGCCGGCACCGAGGGGAAGTACGTCACCTCGCGCAACATCAAAGAACGCCTCGATCGCGAGCTGCGTAAAGACGTCGCGCTTCGCGTGAAAGAGACCGATCTGCCGGACCGCTTCGAAGTCAGCGGCCGCGGCGAGTTGCATCTCTCGATCCTCGCCGAGAACATGCGCCGCGAAGGCTACGAGTTCGCGCTCTCGCGTCCAACGGTCATCCTCAAAGAAGTCGACGGCCGCAAGTCCGAGCCGTACGAAGCGCTCGTCGTCGACATCGACGAAGCGCACGTCGGCGCGGTGATGGAGAAGTTGCAGACGCGCCGCGGCGAGATGACCGACATGGTCAATCCCGGTTCCGGCCGCGTGCGCATCGAGTTCAAGATCCCGACCCGAGGGCTGTTCGGCATCCGCACCGAGTTCCTGACGGAGACGCGCGGGACGGGGCTGCTCTACCACACGTTCCTCGAGTACGGCCCATACCGAGGCGAGATCGCCGGCCGCAATCGAGGCGCGTTGATCAGCAAGGAAGCCGGCGACACTACCGCGTACGCGATCGAGCCGCTGCAGGAGCGCACCGTCCTCTTCATCTCGCCCGCCATGAAGGTCTATGGCGGCCAGATCGTCGGCGAAAACTCCCGCGACGCCGACATGGTCGTCCAGGTCTGCCGCAAAAAGCACCTCACGAACATGCGCGCCTCCGGCTCCGACATGGCCGTCCAGCTGACCCCGCCGAAAATCATGACCCTCGAGCAATGCCTCGAATGGATCGAAGACGACGAGCTGGTCGAAGTCACCCCGCAATCAATCCGCATCCGCAAACGGATACTCGATCACTCGATGCGGGTAGTGGCGCAGAAGAAGATCGCGGCCGGCAGCTCGTAGGGTGCGGCCCAGTTCAATCCGCCATTGCCCGGAACTTCATCCGCAGATGACGCAGATTGACGCAGATGAAGACTGCTCCAATCTGCGGTCATCTGCGTCAATCTGCGGATTGAAATCATCCGCCGCACGAACAGACTGCTTTCCGAAATGCGGGTGACGAAAACGCGCGCATGGCGGCGCGGTCGAGGGCGTGATTCAGCGTCTCCTGATAGTTTTCGATGCTGCCGGCGTAGCCGTAATTCTCGGATGATCCTTCGACGCGGTCGCTCCAGCAGGCCGGTCCGCCGCCCGCGGGCGTCAGCTCCAGAGCCAGCGCGATGCGGCCGTCATCTCCGGCGCGATGGAGGACGTTTTCGTTCGTCGTGATCATTTCGATGCGGGCGTGGAGGACCGATCCTTTTGTACCGACCGGTGCGCCGGCTTTCGTCAGCGTGGTCTCGAAACCTTCTTTGGCCCACGCGGCGATGTCGTTCGATGCGGTGACCGGGGCGACAGCGCCGGGCTTGTCCTGGACGAATCGTTTGCCGATCGCTTTGTCGTCGCGGATATCTTCGACGTCCACACGCGAAATGGCTGCACACGCCGGAAGCGAAGGGATCTCCGCCGGGCTGGCCATCGTCTTGTACTTCAGCGGGACGCTCAACGGGGTCACGGATGACGGCGTTCGGCAGGCGACAGCTAGCAGCAAAGCAACCACGACGACGAAGTTCTTCATTTTTCCCCCATGACCGGCATCGGCCGGGCCATGCATGGTACGTGGGAATGAGCGCCGGGTTCGCCGAGCCTGAGCCGAACTTACAAAAACCTCACGGAACGCCAAGTAGACTTCGACGGTGATCGAGCAACTGACCGTGCCTGCCAGCGATTCCGATATCGAAGGCCTGGCCCTCCTCCTGCTCGATGCCACCTCCGCCGGTGCCTCGGTCGGGTTTCTCGATTCGATCACGCTGGAGACTGCGAAGGAGTGGTGGTGGCAGAGCATCGCGACTGCCGGCGAACGCGCCGTCGTTCTCGTCGCGCGAGATGAGGAGGGGATCGCAGGCACGGTTCAACTGCGTCCCACGTCGATGCCGAACCAGCGGCATCGCGCGGACATCGCCAAGCTGCTCGTCCATCAGCGCGCACGCTGTAAGGGGCTCGGCAGGATGCTGATGGCGGAGATTGAAGGCCGCGCGCGATTGGCCGGCTTCACGCTGCTGACGCTGGACACGAAGCGCGGCGATGCGGCGGAGTCGTTGTATCGGCGGAGTGGGTGGACCGAGGTGGGAGTCGTTCCGGGATACGCAACGAATCCGGATGGCTCGCTTTGCGACACGGTTGTCTTCTACAAGGAGCTTATCGGCAAGTGAGGGACGGGTTCACGCGGAGACGCGGAGGAGTTCTCTTCTTTCTCCGCGTCTCCGCGTCTCCGCGTGAAAACGTTCTCTGTCTAGTAGTTCGCCAAACTCAACTTCCCA
>JBAVBF010000619.1:0-1860 GCA_049586115.1 Thermoanaerobaculia bacterium
TCACCGCCGACGCCGGGATCGATTCGCCGCCGAGCATTCGCGCCACCTCGTTCACGCGCTCGTCCTCGGAATCCAGCTTCCGAATCCGCGCGCGCGTGTGACCGCCCGCGTCCTCTTTCCAGACGAAAAAGTGCGTCGTGCCGAAGCTGGCGATCTGCGGCAGGTGCGTGACGCAGATGACCTGATTGCCGCCGGCGAGCTCCTGCAACTTTCTGCCGACGACTTCGGCGACGCGTCCGCCGATGCCGGCGTCGATCTCGTCGAAGACCAGCGTCGCCGCCGCCGCTTTGTTCGACGCCTTGAAAAGCGCCGCGGCAATCGCGAGCTGAATGCGCGAAAGCTCGCCGCCGGATGCGATGCGCTGCATCGGCTTCGGCTCCTCGCCGCGATTCGGTGCGATCAGGATCTCGATGCGGTCGATGCCGTGAGCGGCCGCGTGATCGCGCGACGGATCGGCGGCATCGACGACGACTTTCACCGTCGTCCGTTCCATCGCGAGATCGTTCAACTCCGACTGAATCGCGCTCTCGAATTTTTTCGCCGATTTCTTTCGCGCCGCCGACAACCCTTCGGCTGTCTTCCGCCACGTTGCGAAGCGCTGCTCTTCGATGCGCTGCAACGTTTCGATGCTGGTCTCGTAGTCGGTGAGCCGCTCGAACTCGTCCTGGATCGCGCCGAGGTGTGCGAGGACGGCTTCGACGGAACCGCCGTACTTTTTTTTCAGGCGCTCAATCGTGACGAGCCGGTCTTCGATCTCTTCGAGCCGCGCCGGATCATGACGCACCGAATCGGAAAGCCGCGAAAGTCCGCGCGAGTTCTCCTGAAGCCGGTAAATCACGTCGGTCAACTCGGCGGAAATCGTGGCTATGTCTGCAATCTCCGTCGCCAGCGGTTCTACGAGGTGGAGAGCGCGCGAAAGCTGTGCGAGCGCCGACGATTCATCATCATCGACCAGCGCAAACGCGCCGCTCGTGGCCTCGGCGAGCTGCCGCGCGTTGGCGAGCATGCTCCGCTCGCCGCGCAGCGACTCCTCCTCACCCGGATCGATCTTCGCCGCGGAGATCTCATCGATCTGATACCGCAACAGGTCGAGCCGCAGCGTGCGATCGCGTTGCGCATCGGTCAGCTCGCGCAACTGGCCTGCTGCTTGATTCCAATCCGCATGCGCCTCGCGGGTGGCCGTCGCGAGCGCGGCGTGATCGCCGTAGTCGTCGAGCAACTCGCGATATCCTTGTCCAGCGACGCGTCCATGCGACTCGTGCTGCCCGTGAATCTCCAGGAAGGCGTCCATCGCCACGCCCAGCTCGCGCACCGACAACGGCGAGCCGTTGACGAGCACCCGTCCGCGTCCGTTCGTAGCGATCTCGCGTTTGACGATGACTTCCGGCTCGGCCGCGTCGACCCCGAACTCATCGAGCGCATCATGCGGCACGCGCGGCACGTCGAAGATCGCCTCCGCCGTCATCCGCTCCGCACCGCCGCGAATCATCTCCGTCGATCCGCGCGCCCCCCGCAGAAACTCGAGCGAGTCGATCAGCAACGACTTCCCCGCCCCCGTCTCCCCCGTCAGCACATTCAACCCAGCCCCCGGCTCGATCGCGAACTCCTCGACGATGGCGAGATTGCGGACTTTGAGGTAGATGATCACCCTAGGCCGAGTTTAGCAGGCGCCGGAGAAATACTCCGGCGCCTGCAAGAGCTACTTGCCTCCGCCGAATCGTCTGGCCAGTTCCTTCAGATCGATGTTGAAGAGACCGGAGATGCGGATCTCCCCATTCGTTTCGCCGTTTTCTTTAGGGTGAAATGGACGGGTGGTATCAAGCTGCAGCCGCAGCGCAAATCGCACGAGATCGCCGCCAG
>JBAVBF010000620.1:0-1576 GCA_049586115.1 Thermoanaerobaculia bacterium
GGCGTAGAGCGAGCGCGGATTGTGCGGATTGCGAATCAGGTCGGCGCGCAGCACTTTCTCGGCTTCGGATGCGCGGCCGGCGCGGAGCAATGCGGCGGCGAGGGTTTCGCGGGTGGGGTAGAACCAGTCAGTGGGCTCGTCGTAGTCGAGGGTGTCTTCCTGCGCGACAGCCTTCGTGTATTCAGCGATGGCGTCGCGCGTGTTGCCGCGCGCATCGGCGATGCGTCCGGCGAGAACGTGGGAGGCCACTTCGGCGACGGACTTCTCCGAATTCTGGAAGAGGCCCGGATCGTCGGGGACGTTCGCCCGTGCGGCTTCGAAGTCCTTCTGTTCCGATTCGGCGCCGGCGACGTTGCCCAATTTCGCGAAGGCTGTGCCGCGCGCGAAATGGGAGAAGGTCGATGACAGCGGGCCGGCGTCGACCGGCGTCGCTTTCAGAACGTCGTTCCAGCGGCCGAAGCGGACCAGGACGAGCAGTGTGCTCGCCGCGGCGTATTCGGCGGGTGGCATCTCCTTGGCCATCATCGTGGCGTTCGCGGCGAACTCGTCGGCCATCGTCTTCGCCTCGTTGAAACGGCCGGACATCGCGTACGACGCGAGGCCGAACTGGAGATTGTGGTTGTAGTACATCGCCGCGTAGATGCCTTCGCCGCCGTGATTCCTGATGAAGATGCGGTCGGTGGCGGCGGCGTTCGCGTTGGCGCGCGCGGCGCCGGCGTAGTTGCCGGTGCGCTGGTAGATGTGCGCGGGCATGTGCACGAGGTGGCCGGACATCGGCGCGAGCGTCTTCAGGCGATTCGCGCTGGCGAGGGCGCGCTCGGGATGCGGCGAGGCTTCGATCGCGTGGACGTAGTAATGATTCGCGCCGAGGTGGTTCGGATTGCGGCGGAGAACCGATTCGAGCGTGGAGACGATCTCGGTCGTCCCTTCATTCGGCTTGCCGTCGTGCGACCAGAACTTCCAGGGGTGAAGGTCCATGAGGCTCTCGGCGTAAAGCGTGGCGATGTCGAGATCGTTGGGATACGTTTTCGTCAGCGATTTCATGGCCACGCTGTAGTCGCGGCCGAGCGCTTTCAGGTCGGCTTTCGGATCGTTGCTGTAGCGCGTTGCCAGCGCGTCGATGAGCGCGCGCTCCTTCGCCGAGGCGTGCGACTCGTGTGCGATCGCGGTGTGGACGTTTTCGTATGCCTGCTTCTCGCGATCGGGATCGACGTCCATGTTGATGTTCGGTCCGAGGGCGAGCGCGGCGCCCCAGTAACCCATCGCGAGGTTCGGATCGAGATGCGTCGCTTGTTGGAACGACGCCACCGCGGATTCGTGATTGAAGCCGTAGAGATACTTCATCCCCTGATCGAAGAATCGCTGCGCTTGCGCGTTCTTCGTCGTGACCGGCCAGTGGAAATTGCCGAGGCCGGGCTCGAGGACGATGGGCTTCGGGGCGGACGACGGCATGTCGTGTTGTGCGAATGCCGAGGCGGCGAGCACGAGTGAAAGTGCGAGCATGCTGAACGTACGCATGCCGCGATGATAAATCGTGGGCGAGCCGGTGTGGCACAGACACTCTTGTCTGTGCTGG
>JBAVBF010000621.1:0-2652 GCA_049586115.1 Thermoanaerobaculia bacterium
AAGCATCGTGCGACGGAAATCTCCGGCACGATCACCGTCGACGAATTCACCGCTCCGCCGCCCGCGGAGTCATCGCTGCGCTTCATCAATCAGGCGCTGGCGAAACTCGCCGGCGCGATCGACAGCGCCGACGTCGCGCCAACCGCCGACGCGCGCGCAAGCTGGGCCATTCTCAAACCCGCTGCCGATGCCGCGTTGGCCGCATGGGCGGGCGTGAGGGGAGAGGCACCGATCCGCAGATAACGCAGATTCACGCAGATTCATCTGTGTTCAATCTGCGTGATCTGCGGATCGCAGCTTTTTCGTCTGGGCGCGGCGCTTCTTTTCTTCGAGGCGCCGCTGCTTCTGTGATTTCGAGATGCGCGTCGGCCGGCGTTTCGTTTGTTCTGCGATCGCGTCGGACAGCAACTCCTCCATGCGCGCCAATGCCCGATCGCGATTGGCGAGCTGGCTTCGCTCGGCCTGCGACGTCACGCGCAGCACACCGGCTTTGTTGATGCGTCCGGCCAGGCGTTCGCGGATGCGCGCTTTGCGGTCGTCGGGCAGCGGGAGCGCATCGACGTCCACTTCGATCGTGACGCGCGTCTCGACCTTGTTCACGTTCTGTCCGCCCGGACCGCCGGCGCGCGAGGTGGCGGCGCGAAGCAGGTTCCCGGGAACGATGACACCGTCGCCGAGGTCGAGGTCGCGCATGGGTCGAATGATAGGCGACGACTAGGGACGCGGCGGCACGTGCGGCGCGTTCGCGAAAAAGTTCGTGATCGCGTTCACGAACCATTGCGGATCGCGGCCGATGATGCCGATGTGGCCGCCCTCGTTGGTCTCGATCACGTGGACGTACGTCAGTGACGGATCGGCCGCGTGCGCAATCGAATCGGCGGCATTCTGGCCAAGAACGGGATCGTTCTTCGCGGCCAGGATCAGGAGCGGACGGCGAACGCCTGCTAGTCGTTTCGTCGGTTCGGCTGCGGCGATCAATTGGTCCATCGTGGGAAACGGAGTCGTTGCCGCTACCTTTTCGAGGTACGCCTGGAACGGCCGCCGCGACCAGAACGGAATCCCGAGCCGGCGGTTCCGCATGCGCAAGGTGAGGCGGAAGTAAAGCGCCATCGGCGTCCGTAAGTGATCGAGCCGCTCGCGAACGTTCGCCACGTCCGCGGGCGGCGATACGGCGATCGCGCCGGCGTCGAAGTGCGACACCGCCTCCGGCAGCGAAGCAGTGTCGATGACGTCGAGCGCGCCGAGGCTGAAGCCGATCATCCCGATGGGCCGTTTGGCGAGCGAAGCGATTTGCCCGTTCCGGATCGCCTTCGCCCACGCCAGCAAATCGGCCGACTCGAGAACGCCGAGTGTATTGGTGAGCCCGATCAGGCAACCGTGCCAGCGCATGTCGGGAACGACGACGCCGAAGCCATTTGCGGCCAAGGCCGAGGCCACGTAGCGCACGTATCGATTCGAGTTGCTGTCGTACAGACCGTGGACGACGAAAACGACCGGCCGCGTCCCATCGCCGGTATGGACGAACGCCTCCAGCCGATCGGCTCCCTCGACCGCCAGCGATACGTGCTCGAAACCGTTCCACGGTTTCGTGTTGCAGGCGAGCGACGGCGTCTGATTCAGGATCACGCGCCGCGTCAGATCGCCATTCGCGATGCGGAGCGTGCTGGCGAGGCCGCCTTCTTTCGGCGCCGGGTTGGGATCTCCGATACAGCTCCACAGCGCATCGACGTTGCCGCCGGGCGCAGGGCACGCCGAGGGCGGCGGAAATGGACGCAGTCCGGCACATCCAACGAGCAGCAGCAACAACGCCGGACTGAAACTGCGCATGAACGACTCCTACGTAGTGATGCCCGATCGTACACGGCGGATGGCTTCGCTGAGCGGGCGGTCGGCGAAGAGTGGGTCGACCAACGCGCGGATGCGAAGGTAAAGCTGTGCGGTTCCGGTGCCGAGGAGTTGCCCGATTTCGGTTGCGCGTCCGGCGACGGCGGCTTCGAAGGACTTCGCCTGCGTTTCGGCGTCGGCGAGGGTGTGGGCTTCGGGAACGCCGCGCATCATGGCGACGCGCCATTCGATCGCTTGCGCGGCCACGATCAGTTCGATGGCGAGGACGCTTTGTACGTTGCCGAGGATCGTGCGCATCTTGCGCGCGGCATGCGTCGACATCGAGACGTGATCCTCGGCGTTGGCGCCGGTGGGGATCGAATCGACGGAGGCCGGGTGCGCGAGGACTTTGTTTTCGGAGACGAGCGACGCGGCGGTGTACTGCGTGATCATCAGTCCCGAATTCACGCCGGGGCGCGTGGTGAGGTTGGATGGCAGGCCGCGATTGTGGTCGCTGTCGAGCAGCATTTGCGTGCGGCGTTCGGAGATGTTGGCTAGCTCGGCGAGGGCGATGCTGAGAAAGTCGGCAGCGAGGGCGATCGGCTGGCCGTGAAAGTTGCCGGCGGAGTAAGCGAGGCGCTGATCGCCGCGATAGCCGTCGGGCCAGTTGTCGCGGAAGCGAATATCGAATGGCTCGCCGTCGAAGAAGAGCGGATTGTCAGTCGCGGCGTTGATTTCGCGCTCGGCAACATCGCGCGCGTAACGGATGGCTGCGCGCGAGGCGCCGTGGACTTGCGGCGCGCAGCGGAGCGAATACGGGTCCTGCAC
>JBAVBF010000622.1:0-1960 GCA_049586115.1 Thermoanaerobaculia bacterium
ATCTGATCCTGGCCGTTGTGCTCATCCTGGTCGGCATCGGCGTCCTCGTCGTCCTCTTCCGCGCCTCCGACTGACGCTATCCTGTGCGTCCCATGAGACGCCTGCTCTTCTCTCTCCTCCTCCTCGCCGCCGTTCCGCTCGCCGCCGCGCGTTTGCCGCAAGGCGTTGTTCCCGATCACTACGCCATCACCATCACGCCCGATCTGCCCACCGAGAAATTCAGCGGGCAGGAGACCATTGACGTCACGCTCAAAGAGCCGGTCGACACCATCACGCTGCACAGCGCCGACATCGTCATGCACGACGTCGTCCTCGCCACCGGCAGCAAGATGATGAATCCCACCATCACCTACGACGTCACGAACGAGATGGCCTCGCTCAAATTCGGGCAGACCATCCCGCCCGGCAAAGCGTCGCTGCGCATCGGCTTCGACGGCATCCTGCAATCGCAGCTGCGCGGCCTCTACCTGAGCAAAACCGCGAAGCGCAAGTACGCGGTCACGCAGTTCGAGCCGACTGACGCGCGCCGCGCCTTCCCTTCGTTCGACGAGCCGGCCATGAAGGCCACGTTCGACATCACGCTCGTGGTCGATAACGGCGACACCGCGATTTCGAATGGCGCCATCGCCTCCGACACGCCTGCCGCGGCCGGCAAGCACGCCATCCGTTTCCGCACCACGCCGAAGATGTCCACCTACCTCGTGGCCATGCTCGTCGGCGACTTCCAGTGCGTCAGCGGCGGCGTCGATGACATCCCGATCCGCGTCTGCTCCGTGCCCGGCATGCAGAACCTCGGCAAGTTCGCCCTCTCCGCGGCCGAGGCATCGATTTCGTTTTACGACAAGTACTACGGAATCAAATATCCGTTCGGAAAGCTCGACATGATCGCCATCCCCGATTTCGAAGCGGGCGCGATGGAGAATGCCGGCGCGATCACGTATCGCGACACCGCCCTTCTTCTCGATGACGTGCACGCCTCGGCCGAACGGCAGCGCGGCGTGGCCAGCGTCATCGCGCATGAGATCGCGCACCAGTGGTTCGGCGACCTCGTCACGATGAAATGGTGGGACGACATCTGGCTCAACGAAGGATTCGCCACATTCATGAGCTCGAAGCCGCTGAAGGCGTGGCATCCCGAGTGGCGCGAAGATCTCGATGAAGTGGCCGGCACGAACGGCTCCCTCGGCGTCGACAGCACGCGCTCCACGCGCCCGATCCGGCAGAAGGCCGAGACGCGCAACGAGATCAACGCGCTCTTCGACGGCATCGCGTACGGCAAGACCGCGGCCGTGCTGCGCATGCAAGAAAACTGGGTCGGCGAGGAAACGTTCCGCGACGGCATCCGCGCGTATCTGAAGAAATTCTCGTACGGCAATGCGGCCGCCGAGGATTGGTGGGGAACGATGACCACCGCCACGAAGCAGCCGTTCGACGCGGTCATGAAAACGTTCGTCGATCAGACCGGCGCGCCGCTGCTGCACGCGAGCGAATCGTGCGCCCCGGACGGCACGCGCACCGTGACGATCACCCAGGAGCGGATGCTGCCGAAGAGCGTGCCGCCCGTCGCACAGGCGTGGACGATTCCGATCTGCGGGCACGAAGTCGGCGCCGCGGCCGGATCGCCGTGCAAGATGATTTCGAAAGCGACCGATTCGTTCACGGCCATGGCGTGCGATCGCCCGCTCTTCCTCAGCCGCAACGGGGCCGGCTACTTCGTCACCGACTACTCCGCCGACATGCGCGCGAAACTCCGCGCTCACCTCGGCGAGATGCCGCCGGCCGAACTGATTTCGCTCAACGGCAACGAATGGCTTCTCGTGCGCAGCATGCGCGAGAACGTCGGCGATTACCTGGCGCTGCTCAAAGCGATGCCGCGTCCGACCGAGCGGCCGCTCGTCTCCGCGATCGGCGGCAACCTCGGCTTCCTCGACAGCCGTCTCATCGACGACACGAACCGCGC
>JBAVBF010000623.1:0-2286 GCA_049586115.1 Thermoanaerobaculia bacterium
GGGATACACAAATGCCAATGGAACCAAACGAATTACGAGCGGCCCTCGAGGCCATCCTCTTCGTCAGCAATGAGCCGGTGAAGCTCGACGAGCTTGCCGAGGCCTTTTCCGACGAGGGACGGGAAGCGGTCATCGCGCAGCTCGAAGAGATCAAACGCGCGCTCGACGATCACCTCGGCGGATTCATGCTCGAACAGACCGCTGGCGGATGGCGTCTGGCCACGCGCGCCGAGCACGATCCGATTTTGAAGAAGTACTTTGCGAAAAAAGGGGAGAACCGGCTTTCGATCGCCGCGTTGGAGACATTGGCCATCGTTGCGTATCGCCAGCCGATTACGGCACCCGAGGTTTCGGAAATTCGCGGCGTCAACTCGAACCAGACGATTCGTACGCTGCTCGAGCGACGCATGATCCGCGTGGCCGGACGCAAGAACGTCGTCGGCAGTCCGTTCCTGTATCGCACCACGCGCGAATTTCTCGTGCACTTCGGATTGAACGACATCCGCGACATGCCGCGCCTCGAAGAATTCGGCGACCTGATCGGCGAGCAGATCAACGACGATCTCGTGCTGGCCATCGAGTCGACGCCGATCGCGGAAGGCATCGAAGTTCCGCTTGCGCAGGGCGAGCAGATCGACGACGCGGTCAACGCCGAATTGAGCGACGAGAATGTCGTCGCCGAAAATTCTGCGAGCGATGACGACGCGCAAGCAACAACGAACGAGGTACAATCCCGCGTCGTCAACGATCAATCAGAGTGATGCAAGAGCGATTGCAGAAGATCATCGCCCACGCCGGCGTTTCGTCGCGCCGTGAAGCCGAGGCGATGATCCGGGAGGGACGGGTCACGCTGAATGGGCGTGTCGTCGAAGAACTCGGCACGCGCGCCGACCCCGATCGCGATCACATCAAAGTCGACGGCAAACTGATTACGAAGGCCGAGCCGCATCGCTACATCCTGTTGTACAAACCGAAGGAAGTGATGACGACGGTCGAAGATCCGCAGGGTCGCCGCACCGTCATCGATCTCGTGCGCGGAATCCGCGAGCGCATCTATCCGGTCGGCCGTCTCGATTTCCATTCCGAGGGATTGGTGCTGCTCACCAACGACGGCGAGCTCGCGTTCAAAGTCTCGCATCCGACGCACGGCTCGGTGAAAACGTACAGCGTGAAAGTGCGCGGCGTTCCCGAGGAACGGCTCGTCGACAAACTCCGTCGCGGCATCACCATCGACGGCAAGCGCACGCTGCCGTGCGACATCGAGCGGATGCACACCACCGGCAAACGCGACGATGAAGGCAACAGCTGGTTCGAGGTCAAACTGCGCGAAGGGCGCACGCAGCAGATCCGCAAGATGTTCCAGGCGGTCGGCCATCCCGTTTCGAAACTGCGCCGCGTCGCCATCGGCCCCATTTCCGATCCGAAACTCACTCCCGGCGTCTGGCGCGAGCTGACGAAGCAGGAAGTGAAGATGCTGGAGACGATGAAAGAGCCGAAGAAGAGCGTGAAGCCGCGGCGGACGACAGCGCGTCCGACATCGCGCAAGAAGCCGGCGGCGGCCGCGTCGCGAAAACCGGCGGCATCGCGTCCGAAACCGGCTGCGAAACGCTCGGCATCGTCACGCACCGAAACGCGAAGCTCGACACGACGTACGCCGTCGCCGCGTCCTGCCACTCCGCGGCCGAAAGTTGCTGCCGGCAAGGCGAGCGGTTCGAAGAAACCCGCAGTTCGCCGCGCCGGCGCGCGTCCATCGCGCAGCAGCGCGCGGCGGTAATTGTTCATGGCGAAGATCATCGCCATCGACGGCCCCTCGGGCGTTGGCAAAACGACCACCAGCCGCGCCGTCGCCCGCGAGCTCGGTATCCCGCACATCGACACCGGCGCGATGTATCGCGCACTCGCGCTCGCCGCGACGCGCGAGAACATCGACACGCGCGATGAAGCAGGACTCGAGGACCTCACCTCCCGCACCCGTATCGACTTCATCCCCGGCAATCGCGCCCGCGTGCTGCTCAACGGCGAAGACGTCACGTCGATGATCCGCACGCCGGAGATGAGCATGGCCGCGAGCAACGTCTCTGCCGTTCCCGCCGTCCGCCGCGTTCTGGTCCGGCTGCAACAAGACCTCGGACGCCGCAGTGGCGGCGTTCTCGAAGGCCGCGACATCGGCACGAAAGTCTTCCCTGACACTCCGTACAAATTCTTCCTGACGGCACGTCCCGAGGTCCGCGCGCGCCGCCGCCATGCCGAACTGCTCGCAAAAGGGGAGGGCGCGTCGTACGAAAC
>JBAVBF010000624.1:0-15551 GCA_049586115.1 Thermoanaerobaculia bacterium
GGCCAAGCTGCGCCGCGCGCAGGAGCGGATGTTCGCCGCGCGCCCGTACGCGGCCGGCCTGCGCAAAGTGCTCGCGTCCATCGCCACGCGCGTCGACATCAACGCGCATCCGCTGCTGCAGTCGCGCGAGCCGGAGCGCAACGTCGTGGTCATCGTCGTCACCGCCGACCGCGGACTCTGTGGCGCGTTCAATTCGAACGTCATCCGCGCGGCGCAGAACTTCATCCGCGAGCACAGTTTCGAGAGCGTCGAGCTCCTGACGATCGGCCGCAAAGCGGGCGACTTCTTCAAACGCCGCCCGATTCCGATCCGTCAAAACGTCTTCGTCGCGCAGGCGCTGTCGATCGACGTGGTGCACGAGATCGCCGAAGGTCTGATCAAAGACTTCATCGACGAAAAGATCGACGGCGTCTACGTCGTCTACAACGAATTCAAATCGCTCATCGCGCAGCACGTGCGCGCCGAGCGGCTGCTTCCGATCATTTCGGAGTTCGAGGCCACGCCCAACCAGCCGTCCATCGACTACCTCTACGAGCCTGGCCCGGAGCAGATCCTTTCCGACCTGCTGCCGAAGCACATCGAGTTTCAGCTCTACCGCGTGCTTCTCGAGTCGGCCGCGGCCGAACAGGGAGCGCGCATGACGGCCATGGAAGCGGCCACCAAGAACGCGTCGGACATGATCAACTTCCTGACGCTCACCTACAACCGCATCCGCCAGGCCGCCATCACCAAAGAGATCATCGAGATTGTCTCGGGCGCGTCCGCCGCGCAATAGGCAACGGAGAACACATGGCAAACGAAGAAACAAAGACCCAGGCTGTCGGCAAAGTGATCCAGGTCATCGGACCGGCGCTCGACATCGAATTCGAAGACGGCCATCTGCCGGCGATTTACAACGCTATCCGCATCGTCGACAACGGCGAGTTCGGCAAGGTTCCCATCGACGTCGTCGCCGAAGTGGCGAATCACATCGGCGAGAACCAGGTCCGCTGCATCGCCATGAAGCCGACCGACGGCATGGTCCGCGGCATGAAGGCGATCGACACCGGCGGCCCGATCATGGTTCCGGTCGGACGCGAAACCCTTGGACGCATCCTCAACGTTCTCGGCGAGCCGGTCGACAATAAAGGTCCGGTGAACTCCGAGCACCATCTTTCCATTCATCGCCAGCCGCCGCGCTTCGACGAGCAGTCGACGAACATCGAAATGTTCGAGACCGGCATCAAGGTCATCGACCTTCTCGAGCCGTACACGAAGGGCGGCAAGACCGGCCTGTTCGGCGGCGCCGGCGTCGGCAAGACCGTTCTGATCATGGAGTTGATCAACAACGTCGCCAAAGAGCACGGCGGCTTCTCCGTGTTCGCCGGCGTCGGCGAGCGCACGCGCGAAGGGAACGACCTCTGGCTCGAATTCGCAGAGACCGGCGTCATCGTGCCGGGCGATTCGTCGAAATCGAAGGCCGCGCTGATCTACGGCCAGATGACCGAACCGCCGGGCGCGCGCCTGCGTGTCGGACTGACCGGTCTCACGGTCGCCGAACATTTCCGCGACGCCGAGGGTCAGGACGTGCTGCTCTTCATCGACAACATCTTCCGATTCACCCAGGCGGGTTCCGAAGTTTCCGCACTCCTCGGCCGCATGCCGAGCGCCGTCGGATATCAGCCAAACCTGGCCACGGAAATGGGCGAGCTCCAGGAGCGCATCACGTCGACTAAGCGCGGTTCGATCACTTCGGTGCAGGCCATCTACGTTCCCGCCGACGATCTCACCGATCCCGCGCCGGCCACCGCCTTCGCTCACCTCGACGCGACCTCGGTTCTCTCGCGCCAGATCGCGGAGCTCGGCATCTACCCCGCCGTCGATCCGCTCGCATCGACCTCCAAGATTCTCGATCCGCGCATCCTCGGCGATGAGCACTACAACACCGCCCGCGCCGTGCAGGCCGTCCTCCAGAAATACAAGGATCTTCAGGACATCATCGCCATTCTCGGCATCGACGAACTCTCCGAAGAAGACCGCATCATCGTCAACCGCGCCCGGAAGATTCAGCGCTTCCTCTCGCAGCCGTTCCACGTCGCCGAGCAGTTCACCGGCATCAAAGGTCAGTACGTCAAGATTGCCGACACGATCAAAGGCTTCAAGGAGATCGTCGAGGGCAAGCACGACGACATCCCCGAACAGGCTTTCCTGCTCATGGGCACGATCGAGCAGGTGCTCGAGCGCGCCGAGCAGATGAAGAAAGAAGCAGCATAGGAAACTGGAATGGCCGACGCACTTCCGACCAAGATCAATCTCACCGTCGTCACGCGCGAGCGGAAGATCATCGACATCGAAGTCGATGAGGTCGTCCTGCCTGCCAGCGACGGTGAGATCGGTGTGCTCCCCGGCCACACTCCCCTGCTCACGACGCTGAGAATCGGCCAGATGCGCTACCGCGTCGGAACCACAATTCATCGCATGGTCCTGTCGTGGGGTTTCGCCGAGGTGCTGCCGGATCGCGTGATCGTGCTCGCTGAGCGCGGCGTGCTGGCCAGCGAAATCGATCCTGCCGCCGCCGAGGCCGAACGGATCGCCGCGGAGAAGGAACTGCAGTACCTCTCCTCGCATGATCCCGAGTTCACCCGCGTCGAAGCGCGGCTCGAAGAATCGGTGGCGATGATCGGCATCGGCCGCGAGCACTGAGACACGTTCGACGGCGTTAAGCTTGCATCGCTTTGCACGACATTTCGTCCAACATGGAATCCTGGCTCGACCACTTTGCGTCGACGAACTTTCGTCGTAGCAGCGACACGGCGCACGATCTCAAGACGCCGCTGAATGTCGCCGTGCTCAATCTCGAGCTGCTGCGCATGCGCGTCTCCAAGCTGACCGGTGGCGAGGACGAAAAGGTCAACGCCTACGCCAAGGCGATCGAATCGGAGCTGCGCCGGATGGCGCGTATCTTCGACACGTTCTTCGTCCTCTCCACGCCGCCGAAAGATGATGAAGATCCGGCCGAGGTTGATCTCTGTCCGCTGTGCAGCGAGGCTGCCGCCGCGGCGAGATACGAGCTGAACGAGGTCGGCGCGTCGTTCAAAATCCGCGGCCATGACTCCAGAATTCGTCAGGCGCTGAAGATGTTTTTCGAGGGTGCTGCGCGCGTACTCGACGAGAGCGGACGCAGCGCTTCGGTCGAACGAGGGTTGAATCGTTTCACTGTTGCGGTGACCGGCAAACCATCATCGCCCGACTTCGAAATCACGAAGATTTTCAAGTTCTACTACACGGATGCGCTCGGCAACGCGGACCTCTCGCTCGCCGCCGCGCGTCTCATCGCCGAAACGTACGGCGGTGAACTCAACGCTCTGGACGAACGTGATAAGGTCTCGATCAAGTTGTCTTTCCCAGGTGAATAGATGAAGAAAGTGCTGATCGTTGATGACGACCGCGCGACGAGTGCCGGCATGGCCGACGTCGTCGAGGAATGGGGCTACGACGCGGAAGTCGCCGACACGGTGAAAGCCGGCTGGAGCTCCGTCTCGAAGATGGTCCCCGACGTCGCCATCGTCGACCTCAAGCTTCCCGACGGTTCCGGCCTCGATCTGCTGCACCGCATCAAAGAAACGTATCCCGATGTCTCCGTCGTGATCCTCACCGGCCACGCCACGGTCGATTCGGCCGTCAAAGCGCTGAAAGTCGGCGCCGAAGATTACGTCACCAAGCCGGTCGATCTCCCTCGCCTGCAGGTCATCCTCAAGTCTGTTGAAGACAAGCAGATGATGAAGCAGGAGATCCTCGAGCTTCGCCGCCAGCTGCAGAAGATGGGCGCGCTCGGACATCTGGTCGGCAAATCGCCGCGGATGCAGAAGCTCTTCGAAGAAATCGAGATGGTCGCGAACACCGACGCGAACGTCTTCATCGTCGGCGAGTCGGGCTCGGGCAAGGAAGTCGTCGCGAACACGATCCACTCGCTGTCACGGCGCCGCCTCAAACCGTTCATCGCCTTCAACTGCGGCGCGATCTCGCCGACGCTGATCGAGTCCGAGATCTTCGGGCACGAGAAGGGCGCCTTCACCAACGCCATCAAACGCCGCGAGGGCTACTTCGAAGTAGCCAAAGGCGGCACCGTCTTCCTCGACGAAATCACGGAGATGCCGATCGAGCTGCAGGTCAAGCTGCTGCGTGTGCTCGAAGAAGGCAAGTTTCGCCGCGTCGGTGGCAACGAGGAGATCTACATCGAGGCGCGCGTCATCGCCGCATCGAATCGTGATCCGCAGAAGGCCATCGTCGACGGCAAGATGCGCGAAGATCTCTACTACCGGTTGAATGTCTTTCCGATCGAGGTTCCGCCCCTTCGCGAGCGTCTCGAAGACATCCCGCTCTTCTCGCACTTTTTCCTCCAGAAGTTGAATGAGACCGAGGAGAAGAAGGTCGAGAACATCGAAGCGGACTTCATCGAGGCGCTGCAGCAGTACGAGTGGCCCGGCAACGTCCGCGAGCTGCGCAACGTGATCAACCGCGCGTTCATCATGGCCCGCGGCAGCAGCCTCACCGTCGAATGCCTCCCCGACAAGCTCCTCGGCGCGCGCAGGCGCAGGACACGCGACGGCGTCATGATCCCGCTCGGCCAGCCGATGGAAGAAGTGGAGCGCATCGTCATCGAAGAGACCCTGCAGATGACCGACGGCGATCGCCGCAAGACCGCCGAGATCCTGGGGATCTCCTACAAGACGCTCTACAACAAGACGAAAAAGTACAAAGCTGCCGGCGGCGGGGACGACGACGAAGAAGACGCCTGAGTCTCGCAAACTCCACAGCCAGTAGCATTTTTCGCCTTCATGCCGTCGCGGTGTTATCGTCCGCGGCTCGATCAATCCGGCGCCCCGCGTACGCGCGTGCCTCACGCACGCGCGAGGAATTCCGGCGTCGGCGTGGAAGGTTGGGCGTTCCGCAATGGCCAAAAACCTCGTCATCGTCGAGTCTCCCGCGAAAGCGAAGACGATCAACAAATTCATCGGAAGCGACTACATCGTCAAAGCTTCCGTCGGTCACGTCCGCGATCTGCCCAAGAGCGACCTCGGCGTCGATGAAGACACCTTCGAGCCGACCTACGAGGTCCTCGAAGGCAAAGAGAAGGTAGTCGCCGAGCTGCGTGCAGCCGCAAAAAAGGCCAGCATCGTCTACATCGCCTCTGACCCTGATCGCGAGGGAGAAGCGATCGGCTGGCACGTCATGAACCTTCTCGGCGGCGACTCAAAGAAAGTCCGCCGCATCCTTTTTCACGAAATCACGAAGAACGCGGTCCGCAAGGCCATCGATCAGCCGGGCGAGATCGACATGAACAAGGTGAACGCGCAGCAAGCCCGGCGCGTGCTCGACCGGCTGGTCGGCTACAAGCTTTCGCCGCTGCTGTGGGACAAAGTCCGCCGCGGTCTCTCCGCCGGGCGTGTGCAGTCGGTGGCGATGAAGATGATCGTCGACCGGGAAGAAGCGATCAAAGCGTTCGTCCCCGAGGAGTATTGGTCGTTCGCGGCGAAACTCGCTGCCGGCGTGCCGCCGCAGTTCATCGCCAAACTTTCGAAGATCGACGGCAAGAAGGCCGACGTCACCAACGAAGAGCAGGCACGTGTCATCGAGGCCGTGCTCAAGTCGGGCAACTACGTCGTCGAGTCAGTCGCTCGCAAAGAGAAAAAGCAATCCGCGGCGGCGCCGTTCATCACCTCCACGCTGCAGCGCACCGCGTACAACCGCTTCAAGTATCCCGTGAAGCGGACGATGCAGATCGCGCAGAAGCTCTACGAAGGCAAAGAGCTCGGCTCGTTCGGTCACGTCGGTCTGATCACCTACATGCGTACCGACTCCGTCCGCATCAGCGATGATGCGATCACCGAAGTGAGAGACTATATCGGCGCGAAATATGGTGCTGATATTCTCCCCGAAAAGCCGAACGTATATCGTGTCAAGAAAGCTGCACAGGCGCAGGAAGCCCACGAAGCGGTCCGCCCGACGTCGCTTGAATTCGATCCGGAGAAGATCAAGGACCACCTCACCCGCGAGGAGTACAACCTCTACAAGCTGATCTGGGATCGCTTCGTCGCGTCGCAGATGAAACCTGCTCTCTTCGACGTCACCGACGCCGACATCCGCAACGGCACCTACACCCTTCGCGCCTCGGGTGAAGTGCTGAAGTTCCCCGGCTTTCTCGCTGTCTTTCGCGACGCCTCAGTAGAAGGCGCTGAGGACGATGAGGAAAAGCCGGACGACAGCAAAGCGCTGCCGGCGATGAACGAAGGCGACACGCTGTCGCTCATCAACCTCGACACGCGCCAGAACTTCACCCAGCCGCCGCCACGCTACACGGAAGCGACGCTGGTGAAGGCGCTGGAAGAGAACGGCATCGGACGTCCGTCCACGTACGGCTCGATCATGACCACGATCCAGACTCGCGATTACACCTACAAGTCGGACGGCAAGTTCTTTCCGACGCAGCTCGGCATGCTCGTCACGAAGCTCCTCAAGCAGTCCTTCGGCGACATCATCGACGAAGGCTATACCGCGGAACTGGAGCAAAAGCTCGACGAAATCGAAGAGGGCCAGGTCGAGTGGCACGAGGCCATGCGCGACTTCAGCGTCAAGTTCAACAAGGACTTAGCGCGCGCAGGCAAAGAGATGATCGAAGTGAAGCGCACCGGCGTCGAGACCGACGAGGTGTGCGAGAAGTGCGGCTCGCCAATGGCGATCAAGTTCGGACGCTTCGGCGAGTTCCTGGCCTGCTCGAATTATCCCGAGTGCAAGAACACGAAGGAGACGGCGCGCGGCGACGTCGCCGAACAGCCCGAGGGCGAGACGATCATCTGCGACAAATGCGGCAAGCCGATGCAGCTCAAGCGCTCGCGCTTCGGCCAGTTCTACGCCTGCACCGGCTATCCCGATTGCAAGAACACGAAGGACCCGCGCCTGCTGAAGGCCGACATCCCCACCGAGCCGCAGCCGCCGTGCGAGAACTGCGGCAAGGAGATGGTGCTCAAGTCCGGGCGCTACGGTCCGTTCTTCTCTTGCTCGGGATATCCCGACTGCAAGACGATCCGGAAGATCGGCGGCGGCAAGGGCACGCCTCCGAAGCCGACCGGCGTGAAATGCGAAAAGTGCAATGAGGGAGAGCTCGTGGAGCGCCGTTCGCGCCGCGGCATCTTCTTCTCCTGCTCGCGCTATCCAAAGTGCGACTTCGCGCTCAACAATCGCCCCGTGCCGCGACCGTGTCCGAAATGCGCCGCGCCATACCTTCTGGAAAAAGAAACCAAGCGCGAAGGGCATATCGAATACTGCAACAACGCCGACTGCGGCTATCGAGCGCCGATTGCAGCGATGCCGAATGCGGCGAACGAATAGCAGCAAGCATTCAATCCGCGAAATCGTATTCATTCGATCCACATTCACTTCGAATTTACTTCGATTTAGCATCGCCTATTAACGCGCTACTCCTCCGCGCTAAACTCCGGGTTACGGAGGTCCATCCATGACGAACGTTTTCTCGCGCGCCTGGCGCTGCTTTGTCGTGCTGTCGTTCTTCGCTGCCGTACAGTCCTTCGCACAGCCGGCGCTGAACGTTTCCGACCGCGTCATCCTGCGCCAGATCCTGCAGGCCATGCCGAAGGGCGGCGACCTGCACAATCACCTCTCCGGCTCCATCTACGCGGAGTCGTATCTCCAATACGCGGCGAATGACGGCCTCTGCCTCGATTCCGTGAAGCTCACGATTACGCAGTGTCCGACGGACGCATCGACCTCGATCGTTCCGGCGGCCACCGTGTTTCAGCCCTACTCCTCGCTCTACGGCGAGATGCTCGACGCGTTGTCGATGCGGCAGTTCCGTCCGGGCGTTGAATCGGGCCACGATCACTTCTTCAACACCTTCGGCAAGTTCGGCGCGGTCTCGAAGACACACGTCCCGGAAATGCTCACGCAGGACGTGTGGCGGTTGGCCAGCGAGAACGTCGACTACCTCGAAACGATCTTCGCTCCCGACTTCGGCAGCGCCCGCGACCTTCTGAAAGTCGTCAAGCCAGGCCAGTCGTTTTCCGACATGCGTACGGCGATGATGCAGAGCGGGCTGGTGCCGCCGATCATCACGTCGTCGCGCGCGGTGATCGACCGTGCCGAGGCGTTCATGCGCGAAAACCTGCATTGCGGCACGGCGAACGCGCAACCCGGCTGCGACTCCACGGTGCGCTACATCTACGAACTGCATCGCGGCGTGCCGCTGCAGCAACTGTTCGCTGAGATGGTGGTCGGCTATGAACTCGCTAGCGCCGATCCGCGCGTGGCCGGCCTCAATCCAGTCATGCCCGAGGACAGCTACATCTCGATGCATGACTTCGACGACCAGATGGCGATGTTCGCGTTCTTCCATCAGCTCTATCCGAAGATTCATCTCTCCACGCACGCCGGGGAGCTCACGCCGGGGCTCGTCGAGCCGGAAGGGCTTCGCGATCACATACGCGACTCGGTGATGATCGCTCACGCGGAACGCATCGGCCACGGCGTCGACCTGACGTACGAAGATGACGCCCCCGGCCTGCTGAAAACGATGGCGTCACGCGGGGTCGCCGTAGAAGTCTGCCTCACCAGCAACGACGTCATCCTCGGCGTCTCCGGCAAGGCACATCCGCTCCGCTACTACCTCGCCGCGGGAGTTCCGGTCGCGCTGGCGACGGATGATCCGGGCGTGTCGCGCGACGACATGACCAATCAGTACATGCGCGCGGTGCAGGATCAGGGTCTCGACTACGCGACGCTGAAACGTCTGGCTCGCAACAGTCTCGAATACTCCTTTGCTGAGGGCGAGTCGCTCTGGTCGAATCACGACTATTCGAAGATGGTCAGCGCTTGCGGCGACACCGCATCATCCACGTGCAAGACGTTCCTCGCGGCGAATACGAAGGCGCGGATCGAATGGCGGTTGGAGCAGCGGCTGCGCGACTTCGAAGCGAACTGGAAGTAGCTGTCATCAAGCGTAGTGCGGACGTCTCGTCTGCGGCCGGCGTGGCGTCCCGCCCGACGGGGGTTTCTGTGACTGTTCGATGCTTGTGAAGGTTCGCGGGATCGGCAAGGCCAGCGCGTTGATCTCCGAAACCACCGCCGGGCGAGGACGCCCGCCGGATGCAGCCGAGAGGGCCGCACTACGCCTTTGCCGACAAAAACGTTCGCACCGGCTCCGTGATCAAGTTGTAGTCGATCAGGAAGGTGTCGTGGCCGTTCGGCGACGAGATCCGCTCGTGCTGTACTGGCGTTCCGTTCGCGATCATTGCGGATTCGACGCGCTCGACTTCGCTGACCGGAAAGAGCCAGTCGGTATCGAACGAAACCAGCAGCGTGCGGCCCTGCCATTTTGCGAAGGCCTGCTGCAATGAGCCGTGTTGTTCTTCGAGATCCATCTCATCCATCGCCGCCTGTACGCGAATGTACGAGTTGGCGTCGTACTGCGATGCGAATTTGCGGCCCTGGTATTCAAAGTACGAGTCGATTTCGAACTGGCGCGTGTCTCCTCGGCGGCGCCGTCCGAATTTCGACTGCAGCGACTTCGCCGAGAGGTAGGTCATGTGCCCGACCATCCGCGCGATCTGCAGTCCGCGCAGCGGTTCGTGGACGTCGTAGTAGTCGCCGCCGTTGAAACGCGCATCACTCTCGATCATCTTGCGGCCGATGACGTGCCACGCGATCCCCTGCACCGGCACCGCGGCGCCGGCGGCCATGGTGATGATCGAATCCATGAAATCGGGATAGCAGGCCGCCCACATTAGCACCTGCATCCCGCCGAGCGAGCCGCCGGCGACGGCGCGAAGATGCGCGATGCCGAGGCGGTCGAGCAGGATCTTCTGCGAATGGACCATGTCCTCGATCGTCGGCCACGGGTAGCGCGAACCATACGGCTTGCCGGTGGATGGATCGATCGACTCGGGCGATGTCGTGCCGTAGCAGGAGCCGGGGATGTTCGCGCAGATGACAAATTGGCGGTCGAGATCGATCCCTTTGCCGTGACCGATCAGGCCATCCCACCAGCCGGGACGCTCATCAGTGGAGTCGGTGTATTTGCCCGCCGCGTGCGCGCTGGCGGAAAGTGCGTGACAGACCAGGATCGCGTTCGACTTTTCAGCGTTCAACTCGCCGAACGTTTCGTAGCGGATCGAGAACGGCGCGATGGTCTGCCCATGCTGAAAGCGAAAGCCTTCCTCGAGCACGAGGTTTTTCGGAGGAGCAGCGATCAGCGTGGCCGGCATGCGAAGGCGCGAAGGATGTCACTCCTGGCGCTCGCGCTTCAACTGTCCTTCATAAATGCGCCGGACCTCGTCGATCGTGGAGATCTGATCGACGGTCTTGTCGTCGCGCAGATGTGCGATGCGCGGGAAGCGGAGCGCGTAGCCCGATTTGTGGCGCTTCGACTCCTGGATGCGGTCGAACGCGATCTCGAGAACGACGGTCGGTTCGACGGTGAGCACCGGTCCGCAACGGCCGGTCGTCGTGGCCTGGAAGTGTTCGGTGAGCCGCGCGATCTCGGCGTCGGTGAGGCCGGAGTAGGCCTTGCCGATGTTGACCAGCTCCGCATCGCGGCGCACGGCGAAGGTGACGTCGGAGAGGACCGCGCGCCGTTTGCCGTGTCCGTACTCGGCGGCGGTGACGACGCAATCGAGCGTGGCCAGCGCTTTTTTGTATTTGAGCCATGACTTTCCACGCCGGCCGGGCGTGTAGATGGAGTCGGGCGCCTTGATGACCAGCCCTTCGTTCGCGCGGGCGCGGGCGGCGTCGAACAGTTCGTCGACGTGTGCGCCGTCGCGGATTTCCGATTGAGTGGTGAAGCGGATGGCCGGATCGCTGCCGACGATGCTTCGCAGCTTCGTCAGCCGATCGCGAAGCGGAACTTCGAAAAGCACGTCGCCATCGAGAAAGAGAAGGTCGAAGGCGAAGAAGACCACCGGCGCATCGCGCAGAAGCGTTTCGGAGACCTTCCGCCGTCCGAGCCGCTTCTGAATCGTGGCGAATGGAAGGACGCGATCGCTGAAGGCGACGATCTCGCCGTCCAGAATCGCCGTGTGCCCGAGCTTGCGTGCTGCTGCTTCCAGTTCGGGGAAGCGATGCGTGACGTCGTCCAGTGTGCGCGAGTAGATGCGCACCTCATCCGGCGATGCGTGGATCTGCGCGCGAACGCCGTCGTACTTATCGTCCGCAACTGCGCCGGCGCCGAGCATGGCCACGATTTCGTCTGGATCCTCTTCCGGTTGCGCGAGCATGAAAGCGAACGGATGAAAGAGGTTCATACGCGCGGAGTCGAGCGCGTCCGAACGAGCCAGGAGCGCCGCCGCGCCGATGTCGCCGGTGAGCATATTCGCGCGGCGCACCGCGGCCAGCGGCCGCTCAAACGCCTTCGCGATCGCCGACTCGACCAGCCCTTCCTGCAACCCGATCCGAAACTCCCGCAGCAGAATCTTGACGACGAAGCGGACGCCTTGCGCATCGAGCTTCCGCAGCAGCGCCACCAGAATATTTTTCTTCTCGCCCGGTCCCGAAGTCGCCGCGAGCCTCTCGAACGTCTCACCGACTTCTGCCAGCGTCACCGTGCGGTTGGGATCGTCCTCGAACAGCTCGGCTACCGTGTCGCCGGCGTCGCCGTACTTGGACCACGCCGCCCAGACCTCATCCGCCGGGCGACCAGTTACCTCGACGATCGCATCGGACAGCGCTGCGCCGCCGACGCCAATCGTTCGCTGATCTTTTCGAGGAAATGCCGAACCAGAGAAGAAGACCACCGCGCGTTCCAGCGATGCGTCGTCGAGAGTGACGAGGTAATTCGCCAACAACCGCTCCTTCTCCGACTTTTTCGTCGTCGCGGCGATGGCGTTTGCGGTGTGATAAAAATCGGAGAGCATACGATTCAGTACGATCGACGCGCCAATGGCGGCCGAGCCTTGGGCGACCAACGCAGCCGGCCGTGCCGGTCGCGCGGCAAAATTCAGACCGATATGAGGCTTACATGAAAACGAAAGTGACCGTGGTCGGCGGCGGCAACGTCGGCGCGACTGTAGCGCAGGGAATCGCACTCAAGGAACTGGCCGACGTCGTCGTCGTCGATATCGTCGAAGGCGTTCCGCAAGGCAAGACGCTCGACCTGATGGAGACCGCGCCGGTCGAGAAATACGACTCGATCCTGCGCGGCACGAACGGCTACGACGAGACTGCCGAGTCGGACGTCGTCGTCATCACCGCCGGCCTGCCGCGCAAGCCCGGCATGAGCCGTGACGACCTTCTCTGGAAGAACGAAGAGATCGTGGCCGGCGTCACGCGCGAGATCGCGAAGCGCTCGCCGAACGCGATCCTGGTCATCGTCTCCAATCCGCTCGACGCCATGTGCGAGGTGGCGCGCCGCGTCTCCGGCTTCCCGCGCGAGCGCGTCATCGGCATGGCCGGCGTCCTCGACTCCGCCCGCATGCGCGCCTTCATCGCCATGGAGCTGAACGTCTCCGTCGAAAACACCCACGCCTTCGTCCTCGGCGGACACGGCGACACGATGGTTCCGCTGCCGCGCTACTCGACGGTGGCCGGCATCCCCATCACCGAGCTGATTTCGAAAGAGCGCATCGATGCGATCGTCACGCGCACCCGCAACGGCGGCGCGGAAATCGTGAATCTGCTCAAGACCTCTGCGTGGTACGCGCCTGGCGCGGCGACCGTGGAGATGGTCGAAGCGATTTTGAAAGACAAGCGCAAGATCCTCCCATGCGCCGCCTATCTGACCGGCGAGTACGGCTTCAACAATCTCTACGTCGGTGTGCCGGTGAAGCTCGGCCGCAACGGGATCGAGCAGATCATCGAGATCACGCTGACCGAGGAAGAGAAGGCCGCGTTGCAGAAGTCGGCGGATGCGGTTCGGGAGTTGTTCGATACGTTGAAGATCAGCGCCTAGGCAACGGCTTAGCCACCACAGAGACACAGAGCCACAGAGGAATTCTTTGTGACCTTTGTGCCTCTCTGGTGAAAGCGTTCGTTATGAAAAAACTGGTCATCGACATCGAGACGGTCGGCACACCGTGGGAAGAGCTGGATGCGTACGTTCGCGAGTATCTGATCAAAGGACTCAGCGATGGCGACGCCGAGGAGACGCGGCGCGCGGGCGGGCTGTCGCCGTTTCGCGGACGCATCATCGCCATCGGCGTCATCAACATCGAGGACGGCCGCTCGTGCGCGATGTACGAGGTGCCGGGGCAGACGCAGCTTTCCGTTGAGAAGGCGGGGCAGCGAACCTACATCTCCGGAAGCGAGAAGCAGATTCTCGAAAAGTTCTGGGAGTTCTTCGAAGGCGACTCGCGCTTCATCACCTTCAACGGCCGGCAGTTTGACGGGCCGTTTCTGATGATCCGTTCCGCGATCAACGGCATCATTCCGAAGCGCGACCTGGTCGGGTATCGCTACGGCTATCACCCGAATTGCGATCTGCGCGAAGCGCTCAACTTCTTTGGCACCACGAACGCGCGGCAGTTCAAATTCAACCTCGATCTCGCTTGCAAAGTCTTCGGCGTCGAGACGTCGAAGGGCGAAGGGCTCGATGGACGTTCGGTCGAGACGTGGTATCGCGCCGGACGGCATCGCGAGATTGCGGATTACTGTCTCGATGACGTTCGCGCCACGTGCGAGTTGTACGAGAAGGTCGCGCCGTCGCTGCTCATGTTCAACAAGGAGTTTCGCGAGGCCGAGGAGCGTGCAGCGCGGATGCGGCGTCAGTCGGAGTTGCCGCTCGCGCCGTCGAACGAGAGCCTGTTCATCGAGTCGGTGACGAAGACCTCGATCGCTCTTTCCGAATCGCTCGACGCGCCCGAGCCGGTGCCGGTGGTCACGGGATCGCACCAGGCTATCGTGCTGGAAAAGCTCGTGCGGCCGGCCGAAGAAGAGGAAGAGATTCCGTCCGGCGTGTGACGCCCGTGCGTAAAATGCGCGCGTGAAACTGTTTCGCGGCCGGATCTTTTCGCCGATTGCTGATCCCTTCACCGTCGATCCGGCGAAGTCGTATGTCTACTACGACGACGGCTATCTGGCGGTCGATGGTGATCGCATCAGCGGCGTCGGTCCGTGGCGCGATGTGCCGCGGCAGAGCTCGACGCTGACGCAGCTCGGGCCGGACGTGCTCATCACGCCGGGGTTCGTCGACACGCATCTACACGCGCCGCAGCTGGAGATGATCGGATCGTACGGCGGCGATCTGCTCGAGTGGCTGAACCGCTACACGTTTCCAACCGAAGCCAAGTTCAGCGATCCGAAGCATGCGGAGATGGTGGCGCGGATCTTTTTCGAGGAGCTGCTGCGCAACGGAACGTTGTGCGCGCTGATCTTTTCGACGATCCACGAGCGCGCCACGGACATTTTTTTCGCCGAGGCGGAGCGGCGCGGATTTCGCGCAATCATCGGCAAGACGATGATGGATCGCAACGCGCCGGCTGCGTTGCTGGAAACGCCGAAGCAGTCGTACGACGAGAGCCGGACGCTGCTGCAGAAATGGCACAAGCGCGGCCTGATTCGCTACGCGATCACGCCGCGTTTCGCGCCGACGTCGACGCCGGAGTTGCTCGAAGCGGCGGGACAGCTCAAGCGCGAGTTTCCCGATGCGTATGTCCATTCGCACATCTCGGAGAACAGGAACGAAGTTCAGTGGGTCCACGATCTCTTCCCCGAGGCTGAGTACGCGGATGTTTACGATCGCTATGGATTGCTGGACGAACGCAGCGTCCTCGCGCACGGCGTTCATCTGACCGAAGAAGAACTGGAGCTGCTCGCACATCGCGGTACGCGCATCGCCCACTGCCCGAATTCAAACCTGTTCCTCGGCAGCGGCCTTTTCAAACTCCACCACACGTTGAGCGCCGGCGTCGTCGTCGGACTCGGCACGGACATCGGCGCCGGAACGACGCCATCGATGTTCACCGCGATGTCGGACGCGTACAAGGTCCAGCAGGTGCAGGGTGTCTCTTTGACGCCGTTCCATCTCTGGTATCTCGCCTCCCTCGGCGGTGCGCGAGCGCTGTCACTCGATTCCGAATCGGGCAGCCTCGAGCCCGGCAAGTCGGCCGACTTTCTCCAGCTCGATCTGAAGTCGACGCCGCTCGTTGCGTTGCGTAGCGAGCGCGCATCATCGGTCGAAGATCTGCTCGCCGGCCTGATCTTCACGGCCGACGACCGCGTCGTCCGCGAGTGCTGGATCGGCGGCCAATTGGTGGCCGCGCGCAACTGACTGTCACTGGCAGCGCTCTTGCGCCGTCTCAAGTCGCAGGAGGCTTTCATGAACAAATTACGAGCGATCTTCGCGTTCGCGGCGCTCACGGCTGTCGCCGCATTCGGACAGGATCGTACTGTGTGGCGGACGAGTGGCGATGTGCAGGAAGGCGGCCGCGGAACGATCGTCGGCACGGTGGCTGACACACAAGGCGGCCGGGATCGGATGATCGTGACGCCGGACAGCGCGCTGAGCGATCAGGTCACGATCGATACCGATTCGGTCTCGACGCAGTACAACGGTTTCGGCGGAACGATCA
>JBAVBF010000625.1:0-11879 GCA_049586115.1 Thermoanaerobaculia bacterium
CCGCCGGGCCAGCCGGCGAGACGCCGGCGTTCCGTTTGCCCAGCGCGAATGCGAGCAGCGACGCGCCCGCGATCGCAGCCGCTGCGATCCCCGCAGCGCTCCACGATTGTTTCAGCAGCACCGTCGGCACCTGCGGATTCGGCGGCAGGTTGTACTGCCGCGTATCTCCTCGGACGATGAAGAACGCGTGCGTCCCACCGACGCTCGTCTCCTTCGGATTCCAGATCGATGCGTCGTCCATCCCGTTTGAATGCAACTGCGCGATGCGGCGATCGGCAGCGCGTTCGAGATCATCGAGCGGTCCGAAAAGGATCGAGCCGGTCGGACACGCTTTCGCGCACGCCGGCTCCGCTCCCGCTTTTTGCCGGTCGTAGCAGAACGTGCATTTGAACGCGCGGCCGTCGCCGGGACGCCGGTCGATCACGCCGAACGGACAGGAGACGACGCAGTATCCGCATCCGTTGCAGATGTCCGGCTGCACGAAGACGCTGCCGAACTCCGTCCGCACGATCGAACCGGTCGGACACGCTTCGAGACATCCCGCGTTGCCGCAATGGCGGCAGACGTCCGACGAAAACTCCCACGTCATCTGCTCGCTCGCATTGCCGCCGCAGCCCGCCTTCGGCTCGCGCTCGACAAACTTCACATGGCGATACGTCGAGTGCCCGAGCGCGAGCGTGTTGTCGTAGGAGAGTCCGCTCCAGACGAAACCGTCGTCGGGAACGTCGTTCCATTCCTTGCAGGCCACCTCGCACGCTTTGCATCCGATGCAAAGCGTGGAGTCTGTCAGGAAGCCCGTCACGGCCATGGGCGAGAGCTTAACTCACCGCGCTACGGAGCGTATTCGCGGCAGCGCCGGTTCCTCGCGCGCAAAGAGCCGTTTCGCGCGGGCGAGCAACTCTTGCGGTTCGGTCTCTCGCGTGTAGAAGATTCGGCCGTCCACGATGCCGGCCAAATCGGCGTGGCCGCTCAACCACGTAATGTCCGCGAGCGGCGCGCCGGTAGCGTCAAGGAAGAGGAATCGATTGTCCCGCGCGAGACGAAACGTCCCGTCCTCGGCCGGAACGACGACGACAGGCATTGTTGGAACGTACGGGTACAGCAACGGCAGCAGCTGACGATTCTCCGTAAGCCGAGTGCCGTCCGGCGCCAGGACGGCAACGACGACCCCATTCTCCCAAGCGGCGAGGCAGGAAACCGGGCCGCAAGCGAGGGAGGCCGGTGGCCCCGAATACGTATCGTCGAGTGTCAGCGCATTGGCAATCGGCGCGCCGCTGTGATCGACGAGTTGCGTCGTGAAACGCCCCGTTTGTTCGGTCCACGCGACGATGTAACCGGCGCCGCTCCACGCCACCAATGGTCCCGACTGCGAGGCGGAAGTCGCGGAGACGAGAACTTCGCCGGCCCTATCGCCGTTCGCAGTCACGCGTGCGGCAAGTACCTGCTTCGGCAAGCCGCTGTTGTTCGAAGACTGCCAAACGACCAGCCATTCGTGGCCGTCGCTCGCGACCGCAGGCGCCGTTCCTTCACCCACCGTGAACGCTGGCGCGAGCGGCTGCCCATCCATATCGAGGCGGAGCGCGCGGATGGTTCCGACACCGAAGGCATTACCGTCGACATAGACCAGGAGGTTCTGTTCGCCTGCCGCCGCCAGCACCGGATGATGCGGTTGCGCCTCGGAGTCGACGGGTCGCTCGGCGCGACGGAACCGTTGCGTGAGAGCCCGCCGATGTGTATTGCGCCCGCCTCGAGCCACGCCACGAGCGAACCGCTTGGCGTCGCAATGGCGGCGGCCTCGGATTGCGACGTTACTGTCGCCGAGGCGAGGTCGCCGCCGGCAAGAGACAGATCGCCGCTGGTCCGCACTTCCACGTTTTTTTCGATCCAGGCCGCGCGATCGACGCCGACGATCGGCTGGCGCGCCGCCGGACTGCAAGTCGTCGATGGATCGACTCCCGATCCGAATCGGACGACACACCCGCCGGACGGGTGATCGTACGCAGCCACCCACGACGATTCGCGCCGGACGACCGATTGGATCGTTGCGTCATTCGGCAACGCGACGGAAACGAGGACGCGCGCGTCGCTGTCCAACTCCTCAGCGACAACGCCGCTCGAGGTATGCCGCACAACGGCGAATCGGTCTCCATGTACGTCAATCTTCGCCTCTCCGGGGCCAGCGGGACCGAGAATCGCCTGCGAACTAAGTGCGCCATCGCTCCCTACGCGCACCAATTCGACCTGTCCGGATACGACGCGCAGCATGGCGAATCCACCGCCGGGCAGCGCTGCAATCGACAGCGCTAAACCGTCCTGCGAGCTCACTACTTGTCCGTCGCGATCGAGGAGCAACAACTTCGGATCGACAAAGGTGCTGACACAGGCAAGGTAGTGCGTCCCATCCCACGCCAATGCATTGATCGTCCCTCCGTTCGGCCGCGCTTCGAAGATCAGTGAAACGCGCGAACCGTCGATGACGTGCCCCGCCGCCGTAACGCGCACCGCTTCCACGTCAGGCCCGGGCAGGCCCGAGCCGTAGCGGCCGTACCAACGTCCAAAGACGACGAAGTAGTCACTCCCGTTCCAGACGGCAAGCGCACCGGAAGGGGCGCCTTGCGCGTGACTGCCATCGATTTCAATCTGCGCCGGCTGGAGAGGCCGGCCGTCGGCTTCGTACGTTCGGAGGTACACGTACGACTCGGGCACCGGGCTATCAAAAAAGTGGTACTCGTTCAGCCAGACAACGAGATCGGTTCCACCACCCGAGGCGATGCTGCTCAACACGCGTGTCTGTTCGGAGGTGGCCGGACCGAAGCGCACATCGCTGAGCGCGATTTCAGAAGCGTTAGCGGCGGAGGCGAGAAGGAACGAGATGACGAAGAGCAACCGGGGCAGGGACATGCTCCGAATACGGCGACACACGGCCATGCGACGTCGATGAAGCCGCTCAGCTGTTTGCCGGCGTCGTCGAACAGCATCTGGCGCAGCGTCGCAGGCGGCGTTCCCCACGACACGAGAAGACGGCTGCCGTTTGCGGCAAGCGACGGCGCGGCCAGACCGCCTTCGGCGCCGTCGAGCGTTCTCGCTGGAGACGCCACCCCGGCCGTGCTGACGGTAGCGACTTCGATGCGTTCGCCGGGAAGGAGGCCCGATCCGGGCGCGATGGTCTCGCGCCACGTCACGAAGAATGTCTTTCCGCTCCACGCCACGGCCGGAGCCGCCTGCAGGGATGAGTTCGGCGTTTCCGCCGGCATCGCGCTCGAGGCGATGACGTCTCCGTCGTTGTTGATGATCGCGAAGCGGATGATGCCGGAAGCCGATTGCCACGCCGCCAGCCATTCCTTTCCGTCGAACGCAACCGACGGCCCGCTTCCCGCGCCCAGCGGCGACGTGGCCATCACCGATTTCGTCGCGTTATCGACGATGGTCATGCGGATCTTCGGCGAGCCGGCCGGTCCTTCTTCCCACAGCGCGATCGTTCGGCCTAGACTCGCGGCGATTACGGGAGACGTCTGATCGGCGTCACCGGCAAGCACGGCACGGTCGGCGATCAACTCTCCGTTGCTGCCTTTGCCGCCCAGATGGATTTCGGTGTGCTTCGTCGAGGAGTTGTACTCACTCCACGCGACCCACGTCGAGCCGTCCGTGCGTTTCTCCGCGGCCGGCGTTGAGGAGATCGCGGAAATGCTGCGGCCTGCTCCCGCCTGCACCTGCGGGAGTCCGGACGCCGGCGAAACCAATACGCGTACGGAATCCGCAACATGGGTTCGCCGACGCGCATCGACAGAGCTGGTTTGATCGCTCCAGACGGCCAGCACCGAAGTCGCCGACGTTCCAATCGACGGATCGTGCTGCTCGTTGGCCGATGGCGCGGAGCAGAGCGGCGCGCCCGGCACATCGAAGCGCGCCGTACAAACATTCGTCGTGTCGCGGATCCACTCCCATGAGGCGACGATCCTGCCATCCTGCGTCGCCAGCCTCGGAAAACCGACACCTCCCGGCGCGACGATGGCGCTGGAGACGATCGAGCCGTCGCTGCGCAACAGCCCGAAGTGAAGGTCCGTCTCGTCGTCCCACATCGCCGCGTAGCTTGTGCCGGATGAGACGATGTTGCCGCGCGTTCCATTCAGTACATTCACTGCTCCGAATGCTCCCGCCGCGGACATCTGCACGGCGTTCAATTGCCAGCCCGATCCGGTATTCGCCTGGGTAAGAATGATGAAGGAATCGCCGGCAGTTGCCGAGTACGTGGGCACTCCGCCGATCGAGGGAATCAGAACCAGCCTGGAATGCTGGAGATCCGCACTGACGAGCACCGTTCCACGAGTCCACGCGATCAGGTACTCGCTGCCGTTCCACGCCACCGTCACCCTCTCCGAGAACGGATTCATTTCACTCACCAGCGTGACCGGTTGAGGATCGATGAACGATCCGTCCTCGCGCAGCCGCATGCCGACGACCGAGGGCCGCGGAAGCGAGCCAGTCGTCGGGGAGGTGATTCCCCAGACGACGAGGTACTCGCGGCCGTTCCAGACGGCGCGAGGCTCACGCCCCGATCCGATCAGCGCCGGAGCCGGCCGCAACGGAACCCCGTCCGCTCCGAGCACGCGCACGTAGATGCTCCTGACATCGTCGTTGGGATCTGCGGCTGCTTCCCACATCACGACATATCCGCGGCCATTCGACGCGACGGAGGTCCTCAACCGGTACGGCGGTGCAACATCGCCTGGCGTGACGCGCGAGAGCGGCGTCTCGATCGCGGCAACCGCACAAGGAAGAATGGCGAGGAGGAAGAGAACGACAACCGCTGCGCGAATTTTCATGGTGTTACAGCATATTCTCGAGAGCCGCCGCTGTCATCCATTAAAACCCGAAAGCCGCCGGCTCGCTCTTGCGCACGCTGCAGGTCAGCGCTTTCGCTTCCATGATCCTCACGTTCGGCTCTTCGGAAATCGCCACGAGGTCGTTGACGACATCGCCGGTGACGAGGCCGCGGCCGCCCCAGTGATACGGCAGTCCGACCTGGTGCACGCGGCGGCCTTGCACGTCGAGCGACGGCATCCGTCCGGTGACGAGCGCGCGCGCTTCGATTTCGCCGCGGGCGGTCGACACGACGATGCAGTCTCCATTCACGACGCCAACCTCGGACGCAAGCTCCGGCGAGATTTCGGCGAAAAGTTCCGGCTGCAACTCCGCGAGATGCGCGAGCGTGCGCGACATCGCCCCCGAGGTGTGGTGCTCGGTGAGGCGGTACGTCGTGAGGACGTACGGGAAGCGCGCGTCGGGCGACGTGGCGTAGGCGTTGTCGGGGCGCTCTTTCCGATCGGCCGCCGGATTCGCGGTCTGATCGGGATAGAGATCGTTGGCGAGATTTGATTCGAGCGGCTCGTAGTGCGCGGGCAGCGGTCCGTCTTTCAAACCCGAGGGGACATAGAGCCAGCCGACGCCATCGGGATGCATGATGAACGGCGCGTCGCCTGCCAGCGCTTCATCGCCGCCTTTCTCGGGATCGGCTTTCGCGTCCGGGCGCTTTTTCTTCGTAAAGTCCGCGACGTCGTCGCCGGTCCAATCGCCTTTCGATTCATCCCACCAGACGAGCTTCTTGCGCTCGCTCCACGGCGTTCCGTCGGGCGTGGCGGAAGCGCGGTTGTAAAGGATTCGTCGGTCCATCGGCCATGCGTAGCCCCAGCCGTGGCCGTATTTTCCGTGTGCGTTCCGGCCGTTCGCTTTGTTCTCGCCGTCGAAGACCCCGGAGTAAATCCAGCAGCCGCACGACGTGCCGCCGTCGTTTTTCAGCTCGCCGAAATGTTTGATCGGACCTTTGTCAGACGAGCCGTGAATCTCGCGCAGCACGGCTTCGGGATCGGGTTCCGCGATCGGCCCGTGCGTCGGATAGTCCCAGGTCAGCGCGCGCAGCCCCGCATCGCGCGGCGAATCAGTCGCCTTTTCTTTCAGCAAACGGCCGAGGTGATAGACGAAGTGCAACTCGCTACGCGCATCGCCGGGAGGTTCGATGGCTTGCTCGCGCCATTGCAGGAGACGCTGCGTGTTCGTGAACGTCCCCGCCTTTTCGACGTGCGACGCCGCCGGAAACAGAAAGACCTCGGTCTCGATCTCCTCGGTGCGCAATTCGCCGCTGGCGATCTCCGGCGAGTCGAGCCAGAACGACGCCGTCTCGATCTCGACGAGGTCGCGCACGACCAGCCATTTCAATTTCGACAGCGCTTTCCGCTCCAGCCGCGCATTCGGCGCGCCGACGGCGGGGTTCTGTCCCATCACGAACAACCCTTCGAGTTTGCCGTCCGCCATGTCCAGCCAATAGCCGAAGTGCGAGTGGTCGCCGGTCAGCCGCGGCAGCCACGAAAATCCGAAGTCGTTCGCCTTCGCGGCCGCATCGCCGTAGTACGCCTTCAGCAGCGACACGATGTACTTGTCGATGTTGAACCACCACCCCTTCGGCGACTTGTGCGTCTCGATCCAATTCGCGAGCGACTTGTCGTCCTGCGACGGCATCGGCAGGTAGCCGGGCAGGATGTCGTACAGCGTCGGAATGTCGGTCGAGCCCTGAATCGAGGCATGGCCGCGCAACGCCATGATCCCGCCGCCCGGCCGGCCGATGTTGCCGAGGAGCAGCTGCAGGATGGCCGCGGCGCGGATGATCTGCACGCCGGACGAATGCTGCGTCCATCCGACCGCGTAGCAGATCGCGCCGGTCTTCTCGCGTCCCGATGCGCTGGTGAAAATCTCCGCGACTTCGAGGAAGCGCTCCTTCGCAATGCCGCACGATTGCTCCACTATCTCCGGCGTGTAGCGGGCGAAGTGGCGCTTCAGAACCTGGAAGACGCAGCGCGGATGCTGCAGCGTTTCGTCGCGATGCGGCTCGTGCAGTTCCTGCGCTTCGCCGCCGCGATCCTTGCCGTGCCCTCCCCGCTCCTCGTCCATGCCGGGTTGCGCCGTCGGCTCGGCGCCTTCGTACAGCCACGTCGTCGCGTCGTACTGTTTCTTCTCCGCATCCCAGCCGCTGAACAACCCACCAAGGTCCTCGGTATCGCGAAAGTCCTCGCGCAGGATGGTGGCGGCGTTGGTGTACGGGACGACGTAGTCGCGAAAGTAACGATCGTTACTAATCGTGTAATTGATCAGCGCACCGAGAAAGACGATGTCGCTCCCGGCGCGCAGCGGCAGCCAGTAGTCGGACATGGCCGAGGTGCGGTTGAAACGCGGATCGACATGAATGATCGTCGCGCCGTTCGTTTCGCGCGCCTCGATCACCCACTGAAATCCGACCGGATGGTTCTCGGCCATCGACGAGCCCATGATCAGAATCGCGTCCGCGTTGGCGAGATCCTGCTGCGCGGTCGTCGCGCCGCCGCGCCCGAACGACGTCCCCAGACCGGGGACGGTGGAGCTGTGTCATATCCGGGCCTGGTTGCTGACGCAAACCATGCCCAGACCTCCTGTGAAAAGTTTCTTGATGAGGTAGTTCTCTTCGTTGTCGAGCGTGGCTCCGCCGAGGTGCGCCATGCCGGTGGTGTGCATGACGCTGTCGTCGAACGTGCGCGCCCGCGTGTCCCACACGCGCTCGGCGACCATGCGCATGGCCTGATCGAGCGGCAATTCAACCCACGATTTCGACCGCGGCGCGCGGTACTTCACCTTCGTCGCGCGCCCGTCATGCGTGACGAGCTGATACGACGCGGAGCCCTTCGGACAGAGATGTCCGCGCGAGATCGGCGATTCCGGATCGCCCTCGATCGCGACGACTTTTCCCTTCCGATGGTAAACAAGTTGACCACATCCGACGCCGCAGTACGGGCAGATCGATCGCGCGACGTTCGTCCCCTCGGTCTTTGGCCGCAACGCATGCGTGACGTCGGACATCGCCTCGACGCCGGTGCCATCGCTTCCCGACTTCAACTGCCGGATCAGCGGCCACTTCAGAAGGAGCTCCGCGAGCATGCGGGGAAGTGTATGCAATTACTGATGCAGCGTTGACGTCCAGTCGAGAATCACGTGGACGGGCTGCTCGTAGCTGTCCTGAACGTTGACCAGGAAGCGCTGGCCATCCGGCGAGACGTCGTAGTTCGGCCGGTTCTTGTATTCCTTTACCGCCACGTTCACCAGAAGCTGCGGAGCGCCTGCCTCGATCGCGTTTCCCTTCTCTTCGATCGGGACGGCAAAAATACCCTTGTCGCTCAAGTAGTACAGCTCGCGGGCGTCGCCGCGCCAACGCGGATGTTCGGCGCGCGACGAAACGATGGTGAATTGCGCGCCGGTTGGCGGCAGCGGTTTCACCACGACACGTCCGTCGGCCTGGTACGCGATCCACCGCCGATCGGGAGAAAGAGCGCCATCGTTTTCCCATGCCGGAGTCGTGGCGATCGGAATGCGCTGGCCCGTGGTTATCGACACCACCTCGACGTCGGCAGGATTCGTTTTGGCCGTGACCTCGACCGCAAGCCAGTCATCGCGCCAACTCGATGCATAGCTGCGGCCGGCGACGGTCTCGATTCGCCGCTCGCCGCTTCCGTCGATTCGTTTCCTGAAGAAACCGCTGTCGGTGCTGTACAGCAATTCGCTGCCGTCGCCTGACCAGACGCCTGAGTACACACGTGATTGCTGCGTCTCGAGATGATCGAACGTACCGCGCACCAGATCGGCGATCCAGATCTGATCGTTGCGGCGGTCGGCGTCGACCCGGTTCATGGCGACGTGGCGGCCGTCCGGAGACCATGCTACGTACGTCCAGTCGGCCGGCGTACCGAAGACTGCCGTTTCCCGGCCGCCGCGGTCGAACAGGTGCAGTCGCGACCTCGGATCGAAGGTGCTGAAGGAGACGATCCGATCCGTGGCCGAAAAAACGTAATGGTGGAAGTCAGTGTCGGCGATGTTGTCGGCAACCGCTTGCGCCTCCCCCTCCACCGCCCGCCTGTCGGGATCGAAGGGCTGCGCCATCAGCGTCCGCGACTTCACGAAAAGCAGGTAACCGCCGGCGTAAACGGCGTTGCTTTCGGCCTGCACGAGCGGCGTCGATTTTTCCTTCGGATCGAGCGAGCCGATTCGGATCCAATGCTCTTTCGGATCGACGGCGTCATTGAGATACAGAAAGTGACGGCCGTCGGGAAGAAACGACGGCCATATGTTGCCGATCGAATGCTGTTTCCGATCGGGCGGACAGATGATCGTCAACGCTCCGCCGGAAGCGGATACGCGGAGGATGTTGCCCGTGACATCGTCCGCGAAAATGATGGCGTCGTCCGCGCCCCAGCTCCCGCCGTCGACGAAGCCGAGACCGTCGTGGATCAGAACCGGCGAGCCGCCCGCCGCGGGAACTTTATAGAGCGCATTGTCCGTGAAGAATGCCACCCACCGTCCGTCCGGCGACCAGAACGGAAGATACGCTCCGTCGCTGTGCTCGACCTCGCGCGCGGTGGCGGCGCCGAGATCGCGAAGCCAGAGAGAGTGCTTCTCTTCGGTGATCATCGCGGCGGCATTCCCGCGCGGCGAGAGCACGAAATCGCGAATCTTCATCCCGGGCGGCGCGGCGATGTTGAGATGCGCGCTGGCGCTCTTCGGCGCGATGCGGCGCGCCGCCGCAAACCCGATCGCCGCGGCGACGACGGCGATCGCGGCAACAGTGAGCCAGCGGAATGCCGATCGTTGCGCCGTTTCCGGCCTCGCCGGAACTGCATCGCGCACGGCTTTCAACTCGAGACCGACGTCGTGCGCGCTCTGCCAGCGATCGTCAGGATCCCTCGCCATGCACGCCGCGACGATTCTCTCCAACGGCGGCGGCGCATCGGCGTTCACCGCCGTCAGCGGCTCCGGATCACGGCCAAGGATCGAGGCGACGACGCTCGTCCGCGTCTTTCCTTCGAATGCCCTCCGGCCAGTCACCATCTCGTACAGCACGGCGCCGAACGCGAAGATGTCGCTGCGATGATCGACGACCCCGCCGGTGAGCTGCTCCGGCGACATGTAGTAGTACGTCCCGACGATCATCCCCTCCTCGGTCAGCGGGCGGGCCTGCGTCGCCATGGCAGTTGTCGCATCGCCGGCGTGAATACCGGAAACGAACGATTTCGCGAGGCCGAAGTCGAGCAGCTTCGCTCCGCTCCTGGTCAGCATGACATTGCCCGGTTTCAGGTCGCGATGCACGATGCCGCCCCGATGCGCACAGTGAAGCGCCGACGCGATCTCGATGCCGAAACGGAGCACCTGGTCAGGCGAAAGCGGTCCGCGCGTCAGACGATCGGCCAGCGACTCGCCGTCCAGCAGTTCCATGACCAGGTAGTCGTCGCCGACATCGTAGAGCGGGCAGATATTGGGATGCGCGAGCTGCGCGATCGCCTTCGCTTCCCGTTCGAAGCGCAGCCGCAATTGCGCGTTCGCGGCCAGCTCCTCCGGCAGCATCTTGATGGCAACGCTGCGGTCGAGTCGCGTGTCGCGTGCCTTCCAAACCTCGCCCATTCCGCCGGCGCCGATCGGCGCGACGATTTCATACGGGCCGAGGCGCTGACCGGCTACTGGCGACATTCGTGTGCGCGCAGTATTGCACGCGGTCGGCTACACGGCCGGCGTCCACAACTTCGTCGAAAGCGTCATCTCGAACGGTGCGCCCGGCTTCCGAACCGTGTGCCTGGCGCCACCGTCATGAAGCAGCCATGATCGCCGGATGCCGCTACGCCTTCGACAACTTCACCGAAAGCGTCATCTCGAATTGCGCGACCGGCTCGTCGCCAAGCTTTGCCGGAACGCGCGCGGTGACGTGCACCGTCGTCTCTTCGCGTTCGCCCGACGCGACCGCGCGCCGCACGAGCGCCTGAATGGTCTCGCCATCCTCACACGCAAAATGCACGTCATCCTCGGGGCGTTTCAGAAACTCCGCGCGCACGGCCTTGAAGACGAAGGAGAGTTTTACCTTCATGGCCGACATGAGGTGGAAGCAGATCAGCCCTCCGGCCACGTCGGCGCCGATGCACAGCGCGCCGAAGTACATCGACTTGAGGTGATTCTTCGTCCGCCAGTTCAGCGGGATGCGCACCTCGCAGCGGCGCTCGTTCACTTCGAGCACGGTCGGTTTCGTGAAGTACAGCAGGAAGACATTGCGCAGGGCCCAGAGACGGACGCCAATCGTGGCTTTATTCATCGCCGCGTCTTCCCGGCGTCGACCTTGCGCCGCGCGTACGGCATCGTGACTCGATCCCAAACCGCATCCGGAATGAGCCGCGCGAACCGCATCAGCATCGACATCGGCCGCGGAAACTCGACGACGCGCTTGCCGCGCTCCAACCCATCCGCGATCACCCGCGCCGCCTCGTCCACGTTCATCAGGAACGGCATCCTGAACCGGTTCTTCTCCGTCATCGCGGTGATGACGAATCCCGGATTGACGGTAGTGACGCCAACACCATACGGCCGCAATTCGACGCGGCTGGCCTCGAGAAACGACTGCATGGCCGCCTTCGTCGCCGAGTAGACGGAGGACGTGGGAAGTCCGCGCAATCCCGCAATCGACGCGATCCCCACAAACCGACCCGACCGTCGCTCGATCATCGACGGGATGACGGCATCGAACAGATTGAACATGCCGATTACGTTCACGCGCATCATCAGCTCGGCGTCGGCCAGAACGAAGTTCGCCGCATGTGAGGGGACGCCGACGCCGGCGTTGGCGATGGCGAGATCGAACGGACCGCCGAGGACTGCCTCTCCTTGCCTGACGGCGTCGCGCACTGCATTCGCATCAGTGACATCGCACGGCAACGCAATCGATTTCGTCGGCAGCTCACGCGACAGCGTCTCCAGCAAGTCTGCGCGCCGGGCAAGCAACGCGATGTCCCACCCGCGCCGCGCCAGCTCGCGCGCCAGCGCCTCGC
>JBAVBF010000626.1:0-13868 GCA_049586115.1 Thermoanaerobaculia bacterium
GAAGGCCGTCGCCGCGGAGCAGGAGTACGGCAACGCCGTCGTGCTGGCAAGGCAGGTCCGCGATGTGCCGCTGGAAGCCGAAACGCTGGGCAACATCGGCTATCTCCAGTACGAGCGCGGGGCGATGGCGGACGCGCTCGCGAATCTGCAGAACGCGTATCGCCTCAGCGCGCAGCTCGGCGACGAGAAGGGGCGGCTCGATGCGCTCTCCAACATCGCCAACGTCTATGCAGACGCGCACGTGGCGCAGTACGACCGGGCCATCGAGTACTACAAACAGCTGCTGGACGAATACGAGAAGCATGGTCAGCCCAGCGACGTCGCCGACACGATGTTCAACATCGCCAGCACGCTCCAAACGAAAGGCGATTTCACCGCCGCGGAGCTGCATTACCGGCGCGCGCTGGCTGCATTTCAAAAGCTGGGTAAGGCGGCTGACGTCGCGTTCACGAAACGGGATCTGGCACTAGCACTCATGAAGCAAGGCCGGGCCGCCGAAGCGTTGCCGCTGCTCGACGCGTCGGTAGCGTTCTACGACGGAAAGGACGAAGAGAACGCCGCACACGCCCGTCAGTTCCGCGGCATGGCCTACCGAAGAGTGGGGCGCCTCCGCGACGCATTGCACGAGCTCGACACGGCGCGGCGATTCTACGAGCGCGAAAACAACGTCCGCTTCCTGGAGAAGAATGTGGAGGAGACGGCGCTCGTCTATTCGCAGCTCGGCGACTGGCGCGCAGCGTACGACGCGTCGGTGCGCCATGCCGCTCTCGCACAGACGCTGGCAACGAGCAGGAACGACGAGCTCTCGTCCCGCCTGCGCGTGGCCTTCGACACGGAAAAAAAGGATCAGGAAAATCGCGCGCTGGCCCGCGAGAACGGGCTGCGCGCGGTGGCGTTGCGCGAGGCCCAACGCAGCGGGAGATTGCAGATCGTCGTCAGCGCGCTGATCGCGCTTCTGGCCGCGGCCCTGGCCATCCTCTTCTGGCGCCAGGTCGTCAACACGCGCCGGATGCGATCGATGGCCATGACCGACGAGCTGACGCGCCTTCCCAATCGCCGCCACATCCTCGCCGCGGCCGAAATCGCATTCGACGCAGCGAAACGCGAGGGGCGTCCCGCGGCCATCATCGTGCTCGACATCGATCACTTCAAGCGGATCAACGACACGTGGAGTCACGCCGCCGGCGACACGGTGCTGCAGAGCGTGGCCCGCGCCTGCCGGGTGGCGCTGCGCCCCGCCGATCTGATCGGCCGCATCGGCGGCGAGGAGTTCCTGGTCGTCCTCCATTCCGCGACCGCGCAACAGGCGCACGAAATCGCCGAGCGACTTCGCCTCGCCGTCGAACGCCTCGATCTCTCTTCAGTCGCTCCCGACCTTCACGTCACCATCAGCCTCGGCGTCTGCGTCACCAGCGACTACAACGCCAGCGCCGCCATCGCCACCGCCGATTCGATGCTCTATCGCGCAAAGGAGAGCGGCAGGAATCGCGTGGAGATGGAAGCGGCAACGCGATGAAATTGCCGTCGCGTCTGCTACGCTCCGCGGATGCGCAAACTCGTCTCGACCGTCATTGCCATCGCACTCTTCGCAACCTTCTCCGCCTCGGCTCAAACGAAGCCGGCTGATTCCGCGGAAAGGCGCCTCGCGGCGCAGAACGCGCTGTTCGAAGACTTCTGGCAGACGAGTCTGAAGTTGAATCCGACGCAAGCTACTGCGGTCGGCGACTATCGCTACAACGATAAGCTCGGCGACAACTCGCTCGCAGCGGTCGTGCGGCGGAATGAGATCAATACGTCGTTTCTGGCGAAGATCAAGGCGATCTCCACGGACGGATTCAGCGAGGAGGATCGGACGTCGCACGATCTTTTTCTGCGGAACATGCAGGAAAACGCCGACGACTTCGATCTGAAGAATTACGAGATGCCGGTGACGGCGCAGGGCGGCGTTCACACCGGGCTCGCCGACCTGCCGAACGCCGTGCCGCTCGATTCGGTCAAGCACTACGAGGACTACATCGCGCGGCTGCATCAGATCCCGAACGCGCTGCTGCAGACCGAGGATGTGCTGCGCGCGGGAGTGAAGGATCATCTGGTCATCGTCAAATTCGTGGCCGAGAAGATTCCGGCGCAATGCGCGGGGATCATTGCCGCGAATCCGTTTCTGATTCCGATCCGGAAGATGCCTGCGGATTTTTCCGAGGCCGACAAGAAGCGGCTGACGGACGCCATCACGGCAGCGGTGAACGATGAAGTGCTCCCCGCCTACAAACAGTTCGCGTCGTTCATCACCGCGGACTACGCTCCAAACGGCCGCGCCACGCTTTCGATCGAGAGTCTTCCGGACGGCAAGCGGCGCTATCAGGCAGCCATCCGGCGGCTGACGACGACCAACCTGTCGCCGGCGGAGATCCATCGCATCGGGCTCGCGGAGTACGACCGCATCGTCGGCGAGATGACGGCGCTGGCGAAGGCGAACGGCTACACCGACCTGGCCACGTTCCGCGATCACATCGAAGCCGATCCGAAGTACAAGCCGGCGTCGGCGCAGGCGATCGTCGACGACTTCGACCGCTACATCAAACAGATGCGGCCGAAGCTGCCCGCACTCTTCAACGTCATCCCGTCGGCGCCGGTTACCGTCGAAGCGATTCCTGAGTTTCAGAAGGCCGCGGCCACGCATTATCAGACCGGCACACCCGATGGAAAACGTCCCGGCCGCGTTTCCGTGGCCGTCTCCGACTTCGCCAGCCGCTCCTTCATCAACGATGAGGCGGTCGCGTATCACGAAGGCATTCCCGGCCATCACATGCAGCTCTCGATTCAGCAGACCCTCAAAGGGTTGCCCGAGTTCCGCAAGCACGGCGGCAACTCAGCGTACACCGAGGGGTGGGCGTTGTATGCAGAACAGCTCGGGAAGGAAGTTGGGTTCTATCAGGATCCCGGCTCCGACTACGGCCGTCTGCGCTCGGAGCTTTTCCGCGCCGTGCGCCTCGTCGTCGACACCGGCATCCACGACATGGGATGGAGCCGCGATCAGGTCGTCGACTACATGCGCAAGTCGCACGCGGTCGACGAGCCGACCATTCAGTCGGAGACGGACCGCTACATCTCCTGGCCGGCGCAGGCGTGCAGCTACAAGCTCGGCCAGCTGAAGATTCGCGAGCTTCGCGCGCGCGCGACGACACAACTCGGAGCGCACTTCGACATCCGCCGCTTTCACGACGAAGTGCTCGCCGGCGGCAGCTTGCCGCTCGACGTCCTCGACGCGCGGATCAATCGGTGGATCGCGAGCGAGAAAAAGTAGCGAGTCCACGGGTAGGGAAAGCCGGCCCTCAAAACACTCCTGTAGTGAGCTGACCCCGGTCCGGTCATTCCGCACAGGAGACTTTCGATGCGTCGAGCGTTTTTTGTTCTCGTCCTCGCCTTTGGCCTTCCTCTCATCGCGCAGTCGCCGAATCCCGATTGCAACAAGCCCGGACGGCCGCCGGTCAATTCGAAGCTCTGCAAGCATTCGAATTTCTTCGATCCCGCGCAGATCTGGGACATGCAGACGGACCCGCGGCTGGCGAAGTACAAACCGGCGGGATTGAAATACGACGCCTATCTTCCGGTCGGCTACGACCTCGCCAACTCCATCGTGCTCGTCAACCGGGCGACGAAAGAGGTCGTCATCGTCGACACGTTAGGCGACTTCGAGTCCGCCGAGGACGTCGTCGGAAAGCTTGCGGCGAAGGGCGTCCTGAAATCGTCGACCGACGTTCCGTTCCGCTCGTTGATCTACACGCACAACCACATCGACCATACCGGCGGCGTGCAGGGCTATCTGCATGCGGCGAAGGACAAACCGTGCCGTCCCGAGAATCCGGACAAGGCCGGGCCGGATGGCGTGTACGACGCTGACGCGAGCGATCCCGGCTGCGTCTCGATCATCGGACAGGCGCAGATCGTCGACAGCGTGATCAACACCGGCACCGTCGTCGGCACGATCATCAATCAACGTTCGTCGTACATGTACGGAAGCTACCTCGTGCCCGACGGCATCATCAACGACGGGATCGGGCCGCAAGTGAACAGAGGTCATGCCGGTTTCCGGATGCCGTCGCGGACGTTCACGAATGAGCTGCACGTGCACGCGGCCGGGCTCTGGATGGAACTGGTCTACGTGCCGAGCGAGACCAATGACGAGTTGATGGTGTTCCTCCCCGACAAGCTCAATCGCAGCGAAGGAAATCCGTCGCCGTCCGATGCCGAAAACTGGAAGGGACCGGGACTGCTTCTTTCCGCCGAGGTCATTCAAGGACCGTCGTTCCCGAATTTGTATTCGCTGCGCGGCACGAGCTATCGCAATCCGGCCACGTGGTTCCGCAGCGTCGACAAACTGCGCACGTACGAATCGTGGTGCATGCTGCCGAGCCACGGTACTCCGCTCTGCGGCGCCGACAACATCCAGACCGTGCTGCGCAACTTCCGCGACGCGATTCAATACACGCACGATCAAACCGTCCGCAATCTCAACAAGGGGAAGACGATCGAGGAGTTGCCGCAGGTCATCCACATGCCGCAATACCTGATCGACGATCTCGCGCCGGTGCAAACCGCGAAGCCGCCGGACATCACCGATCCGCGCGACTACCTCACCTTCTTCTACGGCTCCGTTCCGCAAGCCGTGCGCGAGGTCTATTTCGGCTACCTCGGCTGGTTCGAAGGCGATCCGGTCGCGCTCGATCCGCTCGCGCCGGAGGACAACGCGAAGCGCACCGTCGCGTTGATGGGCGGCGTCGCGAAGGTCGTGGCCGAGGCGGATGCCGCGCTGAAAAAAGGAACGATGAAAGAGGATCAGTGGGCCGCGCAACTGGCCACGCTCGTTCTGCGCGCGGATGCCGGCAACAAAGGCGCGACCAGAATCAAGGCCGCGGCCTATCGCAAGCTGGCCTCGCCGCAGACGAATCCCAACTGGCGCAATTGGTACATCACTTCGCAGCGCGAACTCCTCGGCCTCGGTCCGCGGAAAGCGATCGACGGCGGCCTCACCTCGCGCGACATCGTCATCAATCTGCCCTATTACGCGTGGGTGAACGAGTGGACGATGCGTCTCAAGGCCGACGAAACGATCGCGGCGAACGTCCACAGCAATCTCGGGATCTGGATCGAAGGCACCAACGACGGCTTCGGCCCGGAGGGCTACCTGTTGCGCCTGCGCCGCGCCGTCTGCGAATTCATCGACACGAAAGCGAATCGTAAGGACGTCGAGGCGGGCGCGGATCTGGTGCTGTCGATGGACCGCGACGCCATGCGCGATCTCATCATCGCCGATCGTCCCAACGACCCGAATGCGTTTCTCGACACCCTGACCGCATTCATCGACAAGGGCCGCATTCACGCAAAAGGCGGCGGCGCCGCCGAGGTGCGCGCATTCTTCGAGCACTTCGACCGCGCACCGGACAAAGCGATTCCGCTGAGTTTGCGGTAGAGCAAAAACTAACGGCGACCCGACGCCGGCTGGACAGTGGGCGGAGCGAGCTCCGGCGGCGCTGGATGGCCGTCGGATCGAAACTGGAAGACAAAGTACGGCGGGATGCAGAGGCCACGCTGATCATCTCTGGCGATCCACGCAGCGTCCGGACTTACGGACGGTTGTTCACCTGCTGAAGGTATGGCGACGACGCCAACAGCGTTGCCCGGTCTGCAAATGACTGATGCGCGGTGGCGGGCGTGTACCCCATCGGCATGACGCAGATGTAATCATCGCGGCAAGGCGCCGCAGCGTTGCAGGCACGGATTCCGGCGTAGGACGTGAAGTTGCTGAAGCAGGTGCCGATCGTGTAGGCCGGGTCGGAGGCCAGACGTCCGATACAGCTATTGAAACCGCTCGAGGCGATAAGTCCGCACGTTGCCTCGGGCGGAAGGCCGATGCATTCGGAGAGCCGCAACATACCGGCCGGGAAACCTCCGGTGAGCGCATCGCGCCGCACCGCGTAGTCCGTCGATCGGTCATCACCTTCGTAGAACTCCTGATGCGCGCCGTAATAGGCATTGCCATCGGGCGCCGGCGCCGGGAGGAACGACGCCGGGATCCGTTGATCCGGACTGACCGGCGTGGTCCGTGTGTACTTGTCCACGCCGTACGCGGTCGTCACCACGCTTCCGCGCTGCAGCGGATCGCCAATCTCGGCGCGGCCGGAAGGGACGCATGTGCCGACGTTCGGATCATTTGCCGACGTGAACAGCTGAGTGCACATCAGCCCCAACTCTTCTCGGCACTGAGACTGACCTCGCCGCAGCCGAGCTGCGTGGCTGAGGCCAACCGTCGGGTCTTTGATGAACTGGCGGTCCATGCGGTTGATCGCGCCGACCAGCTCCACGCGCGATCCGAGGTCGGTGAGGAAATCGGGGTTGAGCTGGCCGTCCGTCGCGCCGGCGGCGACGCGAACATCGGTCAAGTCGGATTTCACGGTCGCCAGGATCTTCGCCGCAACAGGGAGATTGAATGGATTTTGTCCGGACGCGCTCTGCGGGCTGCGGGCCTGCATCAGCCGCGCGAAGTTCAGCCGCCCGTTGCAAGCAGCCGTCGGGCATTCGAGCAACGTCACCACGGCAGGATCGGAGATGAAAGGACCTCGGAGTGACGCCGGGATGGCGCGAGAGTAAGCAGAGTCCTGTGCATTCGCGGCGAGGCTCGCCATGACCAGAAGGATTCCGCCTGCCAACCGGAAACGATGCATGGACACCTCCGCGCTGCTCGATGAATTCAGGTTGTATGGAAGAACGGCGCGATTATAACCGCGCGTCCACGGTTGCCGTGACTGGTTGATAATGAGGCAACGTGCTCGTCTCCATCGTCACGCCGTCATATCAACAGGGCCGGTTCATCGAGCGGACGCTGGAGAGCGTCGCGCGGCAGGGAGGCGACGTCGAGCACATCGTGATGGATGGCGCGAGCACGGACGGCACTGTCGAAATTCTCGAACGGTGGCGCGATCGAATCTCGTTTTCCAGCGCGCGTGACGGCGGCCAGACCGCGGCCATCAACGCCGGCATCGCACGCGCGCGCGGCGAGGTACTCGCGTATCTGAATTCCGACGACGTCTACTACGAAGGCGCAGTTGCTGCCGCGATCGAAGCGTTCGAACGCAATCCGTCCGCGGACGTCGTTTACGGCGACGCGGTCCACATCGACGCGGACGATCGCATCGTCGGGGCGTATTCTACGGAAGAGTGGTCGATCGACCGGTTGAAACTGGTCTGCTATCTCTGCCAGCCGGCGGTCTTTTTCCGGCGCCGCGTGATCGAGCGATTCGGACCGTTCGATGCGCGCCTCAATTACTGCATGGATTACGAATACTGGCTGCGCCTCGGCATGCGCGGAGCGCGCTTCGTTCATATCCCGCTGCGGCTGGCGGCGTCTCGCGTTCACGAGACCACGAAGACTCGCTCGCGGCCGCGCGAAGCACACACGGAAATCAACAACATGCTGCGCGATACGATCGGCCACGTGCCGGACAACTGGCTCTGGAACTACGCGCACGCGGTTTTGGACGGACGCGGCCTCGCACGCTCGACGGATCGCAGCTACCTTCTTCGCGCGGCGCTGCTGAGCGCGGCTGCGGCATTTCGCTGGAACGGAATCCCATCGATATCGCTGCTTCGCGGGACCGGGTCGTGGTTCGTCCACGGATCATCATTCGTCACGAGTCGAGCCGAACCCGATGCTTGATTTCCTCGTTCGCCACAGATTCCTCGAAGAGCTCGTGACGTCGACACTCATCGGCCTCGGCGTCTACTGTTTCTGCGCGACCGTGGTGATCGCCGCCGAACTGCGGCAGCGCAGCGACATGAGCGTCTACGCGACGCGCCACGCGCTCAACGACCTCGCCTACGTCGTCTTCTATCAGTGCAGCATTTACAACATCGTCGTGCTCCCGCTGTTCGCGTTCCTGGCGCCGCGGCTGCATTTCGCGCGCGCCGGACTTCTGCTTCGACTCCCGCCGATCGCAGGATTTCTGATCTGCTGGCTGATCTTCGATTTCCTGAACTACTGGATGCACCGCCTGCAGCACGCCGTCGGACCGCTGTGGGCATTTCACAGCGTGCATCACACCCAGACGCGGCTGACGTTTCTTACCGCGAACCGCATCCACGTGCTGGAGCAGCTCTACGTGGGGATGCTGATGATCATCCCAGCCTTCCTTCTCGGAATGCCCCAGCCGCGATGGCTGCCGATCCTGATGGTTCAGGTCTTCAGCGAGACGATGCAGCATTCACGGCTGACGTGGACCTTTGGTCCCGTGCGGCGGCTGCTGGTCAGCCCGGCCTTTCACTCGATGCATCACTCGGTCGATCCGCGCCAGTACAACGGAAATTACGGCCGCGTTTTCTCGCTGTGGGACGCTCTCTTCGGCACGTACGTGCACGCCGGCGAGCCGGCACGGCGGCAAGGAGTGGAGGGGATGATCGTACCGGAGACGCTGGCCGCGCAGTTCATCCATCCGTTCCGCGTTCTCGCCGGCGCGAGCGTCTCAGAACGTCTCGACGCCGGCGAAGTCCACGTGTCCTGACGGCGCGATGTGGAAGTTCTTCACCTTGCGGCTGCGGATTGCCGTCGACGCGCCGTAGATCAGCGGGATCAGGATCGCCTCGCGCTCGATCATCGCCGTGATCGCTTTCCGGTTGGCCGGCGACGGATCGGCGCGATACGCGGCCAGCGCGGCATCGGTTTCGGCGCTTCTCCATCGCGACTGATTGGTGAGGTACTGATCGCCGGTCGAAACCTGCGCGGACGACAGCAGCGACTCGTAAAACTCCGCAGGATCGGGATTGTCGGCAACCCAGCCACCGATGCTCATGTCGTAGTCGCCGATGGTCAGCGAGCGGAAATAGTGCTCGCTGCTGCGCGTCTCCAGCAGCTTCACCTGGATGCCGTACGCGCCGAGCTGCCGCGCGATTTCCTGCGCCGCCGGAATCGGCTTCGGCAGATACGGCCGCGGAATCCACGGCACGATCAGCGTCAGGCTGGCCGGCTTGGCGGGATGTTTCCGCAACAGCTCGCGGTCGCGCATCTCCGTCGATCCGCTGGCTTTCCCCATGAGCGGCGGAATGAGATCGCCGGCCAGAAATGCGAAGTGATTTTTTTCGTAGCAGATCTCGGCGATCGGAATCGGATTGATGGCGTGCTGAATCGCGCGCCGCAACGTCACGTCGCGAAACATCGGCCGCTCGTTGTTGAAAAAGAGGATGCCGGTGGAGTTGCCAGGCTGCATCATCGGCTGGAAACCGTTGATGCCGTGACGCAGGATGTCGTTCACGGAAAGGTTGAGCGTGAGATCGATGTCGCCGCGCCTGGCCGCATCGATCAGGCGCCGCGGCGTGCCGTCGCTATCCGTCGGTTGAATGACAAACAGCAACTCATCACTGGCCGCCTTCCCGCGATACTTCGGATTCTTTTCGAGCCGCGCCAACCCCGCGTCCTGCATCGATTGAATGGTCGTCCCCGGAGTCAGGCGATAGGGCCCCGTTCCATACAACGCGCCCTGCCGCTCCAGAACGATGCCGGTGTTCCATTGGCAGATGACGTTCTCGAACCGCGGACTGGGACCGCTCATCGTGAAGATCACGCGCCCGTCGCGCGCGGAAACGGTGGCCCGTCCCCGCAATGCACCCGCGTTGGCGAGCGACGATGCCGCAATCTCCGCGGTCAGTTCCGTTCCATCGGAGAAGAAGATCCCTCTGCGCACCGCGGCGGAGTAAACCGGCTGCGGGCCGCCGCGCTCCTGCCGCAGAAACTCGGCGAAGAGGCACGGCTCCAGCGTGCCCGCCTCGGTCATCGAATACGCCATCTCGAAAACCTGACCGAGCATCAGACCGGTGATGGTGTCGCCGGAATCGCGCGGATCGAGCGTTCCGATCGCGGCGAGAACGCCGATGCGCAGCGATTTTGTGGCGGCGGCGGTGGAGGGAACGGACTTCACGGTTGATACGGAGGTCAAAGCAATCCTCTTTCGCTCGTCTTCTTAATGACGGAAGGCTGCATGTTAACTGCCATCCGCCAGGGTGACGATGATCCTTCCCTAAACGTGGCTCGAAAGTGAAGGTTTCGCGTCAAAAACAAAACGCCGGAAGGCGCGAACCTTCCGGCGTTTCGATTTACGAGAGGGTAATGGTTACTGAATGCGGACGCCGTCGGCGATGAACGTGCCGCGGTCCATCCGGCCGGAGATGTTGACGCGGTCTCCGCGACGGAAGGCGTTGCGGCCACCGTACGCATTGACGTTGACGTTGATGGTACGGCCGTTGTCGGTCTGCACGACGGCCAGGTTGCTGCGACGGTCATACGAAACGATCGTGCCGGAGACCAGACGGTCGTTGTAGCCGTTGCGGTAGTTGCCGTTGCGGTTGTCGTAGCGCGACAGGATCTCCATCGAACGGACCTGTGCGTCGCGTCCATCGCCTTCACGGCTGTAGACGTTCAGGCGGACGACGTCGCCGGGAACGAGCATTGCGGCCTGATAGCGGCGATTCTGATACATGCCGGTGATCGAGTTCGGAACGACCACATCCATGCCGTTCGTCAGACGGACGTGTTCGCCATTGCGAGCAACGGCAACAGACGCAACCGTACCTTCGACGGTGCGATTTGCGTAGCCACGATTGGCAGCGCGGTATGTCCCCGGGTAGCTACCATATTGCGCGAAAGCGGACGATGCGACGAGGAGCGGCAGCGCTCCCGCGAGTGCGAAGTTGCGGAGTAAAGCCTTTGTATTGAGCATTTGATGTCTCCCTTTCATTGATATCGAAGATGTGTATCGCAAGGGGGAGGCCAACTTTTCAAAAAGGCTTTTCACCACAAAGACACAGAGAACACGAAGGAATCCTCTGTGCCCTTTGTGTCTTTGTGGTTCAACGCTTTCGTTACGCGGAAGCCCCGCCGTCGACGCAGAGCACCTGCCCGGTGATCGCGCTGGCGTCCTCGCTCAGCAGGAACGCGATCGTTGACGCGACCTCGGCCGGCTTCACCGCGCGGCGCATCGGGATTGCGCGGATCATCTCCTTCTTCACCTCGGCGTCCAGCGTCGCGATCATGTCGGTGTCGACGAGGCCGGGCGCGACGCAGTTGACGCGGATGCCGCTGCGCGCCACTTCGCGCGCCAGCGATTTCGTCATCGCGATCAGCGCGCCTTTCGCGGCCGCGTAATTGGTCTGGCCGACCACACCGTGCAATCCGCTGAGCGACGCGACATTCACGATCGCGCCGCGGCGCTGCTTCATCATCGGCGTCAGCGCCGCTTTCGTCATCGACATCGCGCCATCGAGATTCGTCTGCAGGACGTCGCGCCAATCGGCGTCGCTCATGTTGTACAGCAGCGCATCGCGGCGGATACCGGCGTTGTTCACGAGCGCATCGATTGAACCGAATTTCGCGAGCACTTCGTCGATGATCGCCGTGTTGCGCGTCGCATCGCGGACGTCACCCGGCAGCGCGAAGCCGTCCGGAAGATCGGTCGACGTCACGTAGGTGAACGCGACATTCCAGCCATCGCGCGCGAGCCGCTCCACGGCGGCGCGTCCGATGCCGCGGGCGCCGCCGGTAATCAGCGCCGTCGGCACCTAGCTCTCTTCCTCGTACTTGTCCTTGAGCGACGCCACCACCGTCGGATCGGCGAGCGTCGTCACATCGCCGAGGGCGCGGCCTTCGGCGATGTCGCGAAGGAGACGGCGCATGATCTTGCCGCTGCGCGTCTTCGGCAGATCGGCGGTGAACAGAATTTTTTCGGGACGTGCGATCGCGCCGATTTTCGCGGAGACGTGATCCTTCAACTCCTTCTCGAATTTCGCCGGATCGCGTTTCGCTTCCTCCGCGCGCGACGATTTCACGATCACGAATGCCGCGATCGCAGTCCCTTTGATCTCGTGATTGATGCCGACCACCGCGGCTTCGGCCACCGCCTGGTGATCGACGAGCGCCGACTCGACTTCCATCGTTCCGATGCGGTGTCCCGCCACATTGATGACGTCATCGACGCGGCCGAGGAGCCAGAAGTAACCGTCCTCGTCGCGCTTCGCGCCGTCCCCGGTGAAGTAAATGCCCGGCCACTTCGCCCAGTACTGGCTTTCGAAGCGCTCCGGATCGCGCCAGATGCCGCGCAGCATCGACGGCCACGGACTGGTGATGGCGAGATAGCCGCCGCCGACCTTCACTTCATTGCCGCCGGCGTCGAGGATCTTCGCGTCGATGCCGGGAAATGCGCGGGTTGCCGATCCCGGCTTGGTCGCGACCAGGCCCGGCAACGGCGTGATCATGATCGAGCCGGTTTCGGTCTGCCACCACGTGTCGACGATCGGGCAACGCTCGCCGCCGATCCACTTGTGGTACCACATCCACGCCTCGGGATTAATCGGCTCGCCGACCGATCCGAGGAGCCGCAGCGACGAAAGATCGTGCGCCTCGGCGAGCCCGTGTCCCCACTTCATGAACGCGCGGATCGCCGTCGGCGCCGTGTAGAAAATCGAGACCTTGTGCTTCTCGATGAGCGACCAGAAGCGATCCTGCTTCGGCCAATCGGGCGCGCCTTCATAAACGAACACAGTCGCGCCGGCGGCGAGCGGGCCGTAGACGACGTACGAATGGCCGGTCACCCAACCGATGTCCGCGGTGCACCAGTAAACGTCTTCGTCCTTCAGATCGAAGACCCACTTGCACGTCGCATACACCTCGGTGAGATAGCCGCCGGTGGTGTGCACGATGCCTTTTGGTTTGCCGGTCGTGCCGCTCGTGTACAGCGTGTAGAGCATCTGTTCCGAGTCGACCCATTCCGGCTCGCAATCCGCCGAGGCATCGCGCATCAGTTCGTGGTACCAGCAGTCGCGGTCCGGCTTCATCGAGACCGTGTCGTCCAACTCCTCGGTAACCGAGCGCCGCATCACGACGACGACGTGCTCGATGGACGCGCAATCGTCCGCGGCGGCATCGGCGAGTTTCTTCAGCGGGACGAGGTTGCCACGCCGATATCCGGCCGTGGCGGTGATGAGCACCTTGGCTTCGGCGTCCTGAATGCGATCGCGCAATGCTTCGGACGAAAATCCGCCGAAGACGACCGAGTGCGCGGCTCCGATGCGCGCGCACGCGAGCATGGCGATGATGGCTTCAGGAACGAGCGGCATGTAGATGGCGACGCGATCTCCGAGCCGCACTCCGAGCGATTTCAGAACGTTCGCAAATTTCGATACCTCGGCGTGCAGTTCGCGGTACGTGAACGTGCGCACATCGCCCGGCTCCCCCTCCCAGATCAGCGCCTGCTTGTCGCCGCGCGCGGCGAGATGCCGGTCGAGACAATTGGCCGAGGCATTGAGCTTTCCGCCGACGAACCACTTCGCATACGGCGCGTTCCACTCCAGCACCGTGTGCCACTTCGTCTGCCAATCGAGCTGCTCCGCCCACGACGCCCAATACGCCTCGCGGTCGGCGACGTCGTACACCGCTTCATCGTTCGCATTGGCGTTGCGCCGGAACTCGTCAGACGGCGGAAAACTCCGGTGTTCCTGCAGCAGGGCATCGATCTCGTTCGACATGGTGCGCGGATTCTAGCGGTTGTATGCCGCCTCGCAACTCCGTCGGCGTGCCGGCGTAAGAACCGTAGCCCACGCGTTCACGCGAGGGCCCGCGAATGTCGTAGGAAGGGGGAGCCCGTCTTGATAGGCGAGAGAAAGCGTTCTTTCTCCCGTTAAAACGGACTCACGATTTCGAGGCAATCCGCTGACCCACGGCTCGAAGCCGTGGGCAACGGTTCTTACGCCGGCTACGCCGACGCAGTGTTAATCCGCTTCTCGATGAGCGTCTTTGCAAACTCCTCCGCCCGCGAAATTCGGACGTCGAA
>JBAVBF010000627.1:0-4092 GCA_049586115.1 Thermoanaerobaculia bacterium
GCCGAGCACGTTCGGGCAGGCCGCGCACGCGGTCAGCAGCTCGATGTGATCCGTGAAAGAGGCGTGTTGTACCATCGCGTCCGCCCATGAAACGCCTCGCGGTCGCACTGCTCTTCCTCTCGATCGCGTTGCCTTCCGCCGCCTGGACGCGGGCCGCCGATCAGCGCATCGCTGCCAAGAGCGCCGCGCTCGCGCCGGACGATCTGCGGCTGCTCATCAACAAGTTCAACGACGAATACGTGCACGGCATCGACGACGCGCTGGCCACCGAGGGGACGGATATTCATCGCCGCAAACTGCGCGAACGGATCGTGGCGCAGACGCACGCGATCGTGACGATGATCCGCAGCAATCAGCCGATGAGCGGCGTGGTGCGGCAGCTCGGCGTGCTCAGTCATCTCGTCGGCGACGCGAACAATCCCTTTCACATCGGCGATGACGACGCCGAGGAGCGCGCCGATTTCGAGCAGTATTTCGAACGGCGTCTGGCGCGTTTCGCACCGGTGTTCTACGGCATCGATCGCAACTTTGTGCTGAGTGCGTACCTCGACAAAATTTTCGCGCGGACGACCGGCTATTCGCCGCTGATGGCCGAGGAGTACGGACGAGGAAACGGCACGACGTTCGACGATCGGTCCACTGCGTTCGGCGTCGCCTCGGTCTGCTACTCGCACGCGATCACCGACGACGTGAACTTCTACTACTTCATCTGGAAAACGGCCGGCGGCAGCGTGCGCGCGCCGGTCAAAACGCATGCAAATTGAGCGCGCCATCCTCTCCGTCTCCGACAAGACGGGCATCGTCGAGCTCGCGCGCGCGCTGCGTGCGAACGGCGTCGAGATTCTTTCCACCGGCGGCACCGCCAAACACCTTGCGGACAACGGCATTGAGGTGACGTCAATCGCGCAGTGGTCCGGCGCTCCCGAAATCCTCGGCGGACGCGTGAAGACGCTGACGCCGCGCGTTTTCGGCGCGATCCTCTTCGACCGCCGCAACGAATCCCACCGCGCCGACGTCGACCGCCTCGGCATCCCGCCGATCGATCTCGTCGTGGTGAATCTTTATCCGTTCGAAGCGACGATCGCGAAGGACGGGGTGACGGTCGACGAAGCGATCGAACAGATCGACGTCGGCGGCCCGTCGATGCTGCGCGCCGCGGCGAAGAATCATCGCTCCGTGCTGCCGCTCTGCAATCCATTGCTCTACGCCGATTTTCTTCGCGAGCTCGAGTCGGGCGAGATCAGCGATGCCTTCCGCCGCCGTTGCGCCGTCGAGGTCTTCCGCAAGACGAGCGCGTACGACGCGACCATCGCCAACTTCCTCGGCGATGGCGGCGATCTCACGCTGAACCTGGCGAAGTTCCAGGATCTCCGCTACGGCGAAAATCCGCAGCAGTCGGCAGCGTTCTACGTTCCGCGCGGCGCGAAGCCGTTCGAACAGATTCAGGGGAAAGAACTTTCGTACAACAACCTGCTCGATCTCGACTCCACGATGCGGCTGGCGTACGCGTTCGACGAACCCGCCGCCGCGGTGATCAAGCACACGAATCCATGCGGCGTGGCGCGGCGGGAGTCGATATCGCAGGCCTTGCGCGCGGCCATCGACTCCGATCCTGTCTCGGCGTTCGGCGGCATCATCGGCGTGAATCGCGACTTCGACGGCGACTGCGCGCACATCGTCGAGCCGATGTTCCTCGAAGTGATCGTGGCGCCGTCGTTCAGCGACGACGCGCGCGAAATTCTGTCGAAGAAAAAGAATCTGCGGCTGATCGTTGCGGCGGAACCTGACGCAGCGATCGAATATCGCAGCGCGGCGGGCGGAATCCTCGCGCAGGGTTCGGATCGCATCGCTGGACGGGAGAAGTGGAGCGTCGCGACCGAACGGCATCCGACGCCGGAAGAGATGGACGGCCTCGAGTTCGCCTGGATCGTCTGCGCACACGTGAAATCGAACGCGATCGTGCTGACCAATCGCGCGCAGACCGTCGGCATCGGAGCCGGACAAATGAGCCGTGTCGACGCCGCCAAAGTCGCAATCATGAAATCAATCCTGCCGACGGCCGGAACCTACGCAGCCTCCGACGCCTTCTTCCCCTTCCGCGACGGAGTGGATCTCCTCGCCGACGCCGGCATCACCGCCATCATCCAACCCGGCGGCTCCGTCCGCGACGCCGAGGTCATCGCCGCGGCGAATGAGCGAGGCTTGACGATGGTGTTCACCGGCGAACGCCACTTCCGGCACTGACATCTGCGTAATCTGCGGATAAAAACCGTCCTGTGTTACCTTCCCGCGCGCCCGATGGATGCGTCTCCGGACAAGAAGATCAGTGGACGGTACCTGGCCGTCCTCTCGCTGAGCGCGCTCGGCGTCGTGTACGGCGACATCGGCACCAGTCCTCTTTACGCGTTGCGCGAATGCTTCCACGCGCAGCACGGCGTCGCGGCCACGCCCGACAACATCATCGGCATCCTCTCGTTGATCTGCTGGTCGCTGATCATCGTCATCTCGCTCAAGTATCTCGTCTTCGTCATGCGCGCCGACAACCGCGGCGAAGGCGGCATCCTCGCGCTGATGTCGCTCGCGCGTACGCGTGAGTCGCAGTCGACGCGGCGGGCCGTGCTCATCGCGCTCGGCCTGTTCGGATCGGCGCTGCTGTATGGCGACGGCATGATCACGCCGGCCATCTCGGTACTCAGCGCGATCGAGGGCCTCGAAGTAGCCACGCCCGTTTTCGGACCGTACGTCGAGATCATCACCGTGGTCGTGTTGATCATTTTGTTTGGAGTTCAGCGCGCCGGCACAGCGAAAGTCGGGGCATTCTTCGGACCGGTGATGCTGGTCTGGTTCGCCGTCATCTCCATCCTCGGCATCCGTTGGATCGTCACCGCGCCGCGCGTCCTGCTGGCGATTCTGCCGACGCACGCCGTGCACTTTTTCATCGTCAACCGGATGCACGGCTTCCTCGTCCTCGGCGCGGTTTTTCTGGCGGTGACGGGCGGCGAAGCGCTCTACGCCGACATGGGCCACTTCGGCGCGCGGCCAATCCGGCTGGCGTGGTTCGCGGCCGTCTTCCCCGCCCTGCTCCTCAACTATTTCGGACAAGGTGCGTTGTTGCTGCACGACAAGTCCGCAGTGCCGAATCCGTTCTTCCACATGGCTCCGGATTGGGCCAAATACCCGCTCGTGATTCTGGCGACCGTAGCCGCGGTCATCGCCTCGCAAGCGGTAATCTCCGGAGCGTTTTCGTTGACACGCCAGGCCGTGCAGCTCGGCTACGTTCCACGAATCCAGATCCGCCACACCTCGGCGCGCGAGATCGGACAGATCTACATCCCGTCGATCAACTGGCTGCTGATGATTGCCGCCATCGGACTCGTGCTGGCGTTCAAAGGCTCGAGCGCGCTGGCCGCGGCGTACGGCGTGGCGGTGACGGCGACGATGGGCATCACCACGGCTTTATTGGCAATCGTCGAGCGCGAACGGTGGCATTGGTCGCTCATCGCCATCCTCAGCCTGACCATCCCCGTCCTCATCATCGACCTCGCCTTTTTCGGGGCGAACATCGTCAAAGTCGAAGAAGGGGGCTGGTTTCCGCTGGCCATCGGCGCGCTCGTCTTCACTGCGATGACGACGTGGGCGCGCGGCCGGCAGATCCTCACAGAGCGTTTGAAAGAAACGACGCTCTCAACCGACGACTTGCTGCGCGATCTCGCCGGCGGACGCGTCCCGCGCGTGCCTGGAACGGCAATCTTCCTCTCGCGTCAGGCCGACGGCGTCCCGACCACGCTGCTGCACAATCTCAAGCACAACAAAGTCGTGCATCAACGCGTGATCCTGCTCAGCGTGAACGTCGAGGAAGCGCCGCATCTCGCCGACGAGGAACGCTTCGATTTCAAGGACCTCGGCCAGGGCGTTTCGCGCCTGGTCCTCCGCTTCGGCTTCATGGAGGATCCCGACCTCCCCGCGCACCTCGAGCGCCTTTCGCAGCGGATCGGTTCCTTCAATCCGATGACCACCAGCTACTTCCTCGGCCGCGAGACGCTCGTCCCGACCAAACGTCCCGGCATGGCCCTCTGGCGCGAGAAACTCTTC
>JBAVBF010000628.1:0-2987 GCA_049586115.1 Thermoanaerobaculia bacterium
GGTTAGCAGGGAGGGGGTCCTTCGACCGTCCTGCGGCGGCTCAGGATGACAGTTCCGGGCGTACACTTCTCTCCATCCCTATGCCGTCCGATCGCGAGAGCGTGCTGCGCTTCGATCTCGCAGTGCAGAAGAGCCATCCGCTCGTCTACACCGCTGCGTTTCTCACCGCGCTGGCCGGCCACGCACTCGGCGTCTTCGTCCTGAACGTCCCCGCCGGCGTCGCGGTGATGCTCGTTTCTTTCGTGTGCGCGGCGGCGATGTATGCGCTCTTCCGCCGCGGAATCGCGCGGCAGATCCTCAATCCGATCTGGATCGGCGCGGACGTCCTGCTGGTCACGCTCGGCGTCTACTCCACGGGCGGCATCTCCAGTCCATGGTTCATCTGGTACCTGGCCACGTCCGCGTCGACTGCATTCGCCGTCGGCAAGCGTGCGTCGTATGCCGTCAGCGCCGTCAATGCGATTGCGTACATCGCCGTGCTCATGGCGATGGGGCAGGCGTCATTCACCAACCGCGACATGCTCGTCGCGGCTACGCGGATGCTGTTCCTGTTCGGCGCGTCGTTCTTTTTCCTGGCCGGGATCGCCAATCTGCAGCAGAAGCGGCTGGTGATCCGCGACCTGGAAAACGAACAGACGCGCGAGCTCGCCGAACTGACGCGGCTCACCGCGGAGCTGCAGCGGCGCGGAAACGAACTGGAAGACGCCAGCCGGCGCATTCAGGAGGCCGACCGGCTGAAGAGCCAGTTCCTCGCGAACATGAGTCACGAGTTGCGGACGCCGATGAATTCGATCATCGGCTTTTCGGAGATTCTCATCGAGCGATTGCACGATTCGATCGACGCGAAACAAGTCAGCTTCCTCCGCCACATCCTCACGTCCGGCCAGCACCTACTCAGCATCATCAACGACATCCTCGACCTCTCGAAAATCGAAGCCGGGAAGATGGAAGTGTTCGCGGAGACGTTCGACCTCCGGCCGGTCATCGAGAGCGTCTGCACGGTCATGCGCGGCATGACGAAAACGAAGATGCCGGTGTTCGTCATCGAAGCCGATTCCGCACTGCCGCCGATCGAGACCGACCTCGCCAAGTTCAAGCAGATCCTCTACAACCTGCTCTCGAACGCGATGAAGTTTTCGCCGGACGGATCGCCGATCACGATCCGGGCGATGCACGTTGACGAGACGATCACTATTTCCGTACGCGACGAAGGCATCGGCATCGATCCGAAGAATCACGACGTGATTTTCGAGGAGTTCCGCCAGATCGACGGCAGCGTGCGCCGCGAATTCGGCGGTACCGGCCTCGGCCTCGCGCTCGTCAAAAAGTTCGTGCAATTGCAGGGCGGCTGGGTGCGCGTCGAAAGCGATCGAGGCAAGGGCAGCACGTTCTCCTTCACGTTGCCGATCCATTCGCGCGCGGCGGTGGTGAGCCGCACGCCGGAGCTCCTCCCCTCGGAGCAGCGCGCCGAACGCGTCCTCGTCGTCGAGGATGACGCCCACGCGTACGACCTGATCGCGACCGCGCTCAACTCCGCCGGCTATCTCTCAGTCCGCGCCCGTCACGGCGACGAGGCCATCCGCCTCGCGCGCGAAGCCCGACCGATCGCCGTCACGCTCGATCTCGTCCTGCCAGGAATCGACGGCTGGGAAGTGCTCAAGACGTTGAAGAGCGACGCGGCCACCCATGACATCCCGGTCGTCATCATCTCCCGCGTCGATGAACGCGACCTCGGCGTCGCTCTCGGCGCCGACGATTACTTCGTGAAACCGGTCGACCGCGACCGCCTGTTGAATCGAGTGCGCCAACTCACGACGTCCGATCAATCGAAGACGCGCCTGCTCCTCATCGACGACGACACCTCGCTCCACGAGCTCCTCGACGACGAGCTGACCCGCCTCGGCTACACGATCGAAAGCGCCTTCAACGGCGAAACCGGCTTCGCTGCCGCCAAAAAAAATGCGCCCGATGTGATCATCCTCGACCTGATGATGCCCGGTATGAGCGGCTTCGAAGTGGCCGGCCTGCTCAAAGACAATCCGTCCACAGCCCGCATCCCGATCCTCGTCCTCACGTCGAAAGAAATCTCCGCCGACGACCGCAAGGAACTGCAATCCAAAGTCGCGGCCTGCGTACAAAAAGGGACGAGCGCACGGGACCAGTTAGTGGCGGAGATCCGCCGGCTGCGACGCGCGAGCGCGTCCTGAACCCACGAGAATTACACCGGTTCGGCGATGAAGCGATAGCCGACCCACGGCTCCGTCACGATGTACTGCGGCTCGGATGGATTTGGCTCGATCTTCTTGCGCAGGGAGCTCATGTGGACGCGGACCGTGTCGGCGCTGGTGCTGGGAGCGGAGCGCCAGACGCGGGCGATGATCTGTTCGATGAACATCGGTTTGCCGGCGTTGGTGGCCAGCACTTCGAGTAGCGAGAATTCGGTCGGCGTCAGGCGGACTTCGCGGCCGCCCTGGACGACGCGGCGGTGCTCGAGATCGATCGTCAAATCGTGAAACGCGAGCGCGGTCGATGCCGGCGCGGTGCGGCGAAGCTGCGCGCGAACGCGCGCCAGCAATTCGGTCATCGAGAACGGCTTGGTCACGAAATCGTCCGCGCCGAGGTCGAGTGCGCGGACTTTATCGGGATCGGCGCCGCGGACGGAGAGGACGACGATCGGAACGCGCGACGATGCACGGATTGCCGCGATCAGGTCGAAACCGTCGGAGCGCGGCATCGCGAGATCGGTGAGCACAAGATCGGGGACTTGCGATTGGAACGCGGCCATCCCTTCGCTGCCGTCCGCGGCGGTGGTCGTGCCGTACCCGGCGGCGCGCAACTCCTTCGACAGCGAATCGCGGATGGCGGGATCGTCGTCGACGATGAGAATCACGTTCGAGATCGTCATGGTTAATCGCCTCCGAGGATCGCGATTGGCAGATCGATGCGCGCGATCGTGCCGCCGCCTGGGCGCGGTGCGAGGCCGATGC
>JBAVBF010000629.1:0-11556 GCA_049586115.1 Thermoanaerobaculia bacterium
ACGCGCACGCTGCCGTCGTCGTCGAGGACGGCGACCGCGGTTTCGTCGCAGGAGGTTTCGATGCCGAGGATCATGCGAGTTCGGAACCTTTGGAGCGGAGGTCAATAATCCGCCCTGTCATCCTGAACCGCCGAAGGCGTGGAGCGCGAAGCGCGGAACGCCGCAGGACGGTGAAGGACCCCCTTCCTGGTAACCCGGTTGGGCGGCGGTCTTGACATGACGCGTGTTTTTCAGCGCCCCGCCCGATCCGGGTTGGCAATCAGGGGGTCCTTCACTGTCCTCCGCCGCTTCGCGCTCCGCGCTCCACGGCTCCGGCGGTTCAGGATGACAGGGGCGCCTATAATCCGCGGCTCCAATGGCGACCGACGAAGAATTGAACAAGCGCTACGAGCCGAAAGAGATCGAGCAGCGGCTCTATGCATTCTGGGAAGAGGGCGAATTCTTTACGCCGCTCCTCGACGGCGAGCGGCCGAAGTTTTCAATCGTCATCCCGCCGCCGAACGTCACCGGGCGGCTGCACATCGGCCACGCGCTGGTCAACACGCTGCAGGACATCCTCGTGCGCTGGAAGCGGATGAGCGGCTTCAACACGCTCTGGCTTCCCGGCACCGACCACGCCGGCATCGCCACGCAGATGATCGTCGAGCGCGAGCTCAACAAGCAGGGCATTTCCCGCTTCGACCTCGGCCGCGAGAAGTTCGTGGAGAAGGTGTGGGAGTGGAAAGAATCGTACGGCCACCAGATCATCGATCAGCTCAAGCGCCTCGGCGCTTCCGCGGACTGGACGCGTCTCCGCTTCACGCTCGATGACGGTCTCGCCCGCGCCGTGCGCACGGCGTTCGTAAAGCTGCACGACGACGGCCTCATTTACCGCGGCATCGCCATGGTGAACTGGTGCCCGCACTGCCGCACCGCGATTTCGGATGTGGAGGTCGAATACGTCGAGCGCGCATCGAAGCTTTACTACGTCGACTATCCGGTTGCCGATTCCGATCGCCTGCTGACGATTGCCACGACGCGTCCGGAGACGATGCTCGGCGATACCGCGCTGGCCGTTCATCCGGACGATGAGCGCTACAACGACCTGATCGGACGCGAAGCGATTCTTCCGATCGCGAACCGGCGCATTCGCATCGTCGCCGATCCGATCCTCGTCGATCCAACCTTCGGCACCGGCGTCGTGAAAGTCACGCCGGCGCACGATAAGAACGACTACGAAGCCGGCAAGCGCAACGATCTCGAACAGCTTCAGGTGATCGACGACGGCGGAAAAATGAATGACGCGGCCGGGCCGGAGTTCGCCGGACTCGATCGCTTCGAAGCGCGCAAGAAGATCGTCGAGATGCTGCGCGAATCGGGCGCGCTGCGCGAGGTCAAGGACTACACGCACTCGATGGGCATCCACGGCAAATGCGAGACGGTGATCGAGCCGATGATCTCGCGGCAGTGGTTCGTGAAGATCGAGCCGCTGGCGAAACCGGCCATCGAGGCCGTGCGCAACGGCACGATCCGTATCCTGCCGCAGAGTTGGGAAGCGACGTACTTCAACTGGATGGAGAACATCCACGACTGGACGATCTCGCGCCAGCTCTGGTGGGGCCATCGCATCCCGGCGTTCTACTGCGCGAACGGACACATGACCGTTTCGGTCGACGATCCCGTGTCATGCCCACAGTGCGGCGACACGCAGGTGACGCAGGAGACGGACGTTCTCGATACCTGGTTCTCGTCGGGACTCTGGCCGTTCTCAACGATGGGCTGGCCCGATGACACCGTCGATCTGCAGATTTTTTATCCGACCGACGTCCTGATCACCGGCTTCGACATCCTCTTCTTCTGGGTGGCGCGGATGATCATGTTCGGACTGCGCTTCACCGGCGTCGCACCGTTCAGCCAGGTCTTCCTCAACGGGCTCGTGCGCGACGAGCATGGGCAGAAGATGTCGAAGACGAAGGGAAACGTGATCGATCCGCTCGACGTGATCGACGAGTTCGGCGCCGACGCCGTTCGCTTCACGCTGGCGATTTTCGCATCCGGCCGCGACATCCCGCTGGCGAAAGCGCGCATGCAGGGTTACGCGGCATTCGCGAACAAGATCTGGAACGCGTCGCGGTTCGCGATGATGCACATCGACACGAAGTTGGGGACAGCGAAGCCGATCGATCGCGACGATCTGAAGAGCGTGGAGCGCTGGATTCTCTCGCGCCTCAACGAGACCACGCGCACCGTCAATCGCGCACTCTCCGACTTCCGTTACGACGAAGCGTCGAACGCGATTTACCAATTCTTCTGGCACGAGTTCTGTGACTGGTACATCGAAATGGTCAAGCCTGTCCTCCTCGGCAGGCACGGCTCGCCGGACGACCAGCAGCGCGCGAAACGCGTACTCCTCGAAGTGCTCGACCGTTCGCTTCGGCTGCTCCATCCGTTCATGCCATTCATCACGGACGAGATCTGGCAGAAGCTGGGCGGCGTCGAGCCGTCGATCATGGTCGCGCCGTATCCGGTGGCCGAGGAGACGCTCGAGGATCCGCAGGCGGAGCGGCTGGTGCGCGCGGTCCAGGCGATGATCACGACCATCCGTGATGCGCGTGCGCAGCGCGGGTTCACGCCGAAGGATCGCTTCAAACTCTACGTGCGCGCCGAGGGGCGCGACGCAGCGTTCTTCGATGCCTATGCGTATCTGCTCATCGATCTGGGACGCCTGACGGAGGTCATCGTCAACACCGAACCTCCGGCAGGTGCGCATCAGGACGTCGTCGAAGGCTTCACCATCGCCATCGAGTTTCCGGAGAAGGTGATCACGAAAGAGCAGCAGGAGCGGACGGAGCGCGAGCTGGAAAAGAGCCGCAAGGAGCTCGAGTCGCTCGACGCCAAGCTGGTGAACGAGCAGTTCATGAAAAACGCGCCGCCGGCCATCGTCGAAGGAGCGCGTGCGCGGCAGGCGGAACTGCGCGCGCGCATCGAGAAGCTGTCGCAGAATCAATGATCGATACGCGCCGCATCGTCGACCGCCTCTCCACGATCGAATCGATCGCGGTGATTCCGCGCGTGGCGTCGACGAACCTCGTGGCGCGCCGGATCGTGAACGAGTGCATCGAAAACGAGCTGTCGCTGCCGAAGGCGATCATCATCGCCCGCGAGCAGTTTGCGGGACGCGGACGCAACGCGCGGCAATGGTCGTCGCCGGCGGGCAAGGGGATTTACGCGACGACGCTGCTGCCTCTGCCGGTCGACAAGCTTCCGCTCGTTCCGCTGGCGATCGCGAATTTCGTGGCGTCGTATCTGCGCGAGGTGTTCGGTCTCGATGCGCGCATCAAATGGCCGAACGACGTCCTCGTCGGCGGCAGGAAAATCGCCGGCATCCTGATCGAGGCGCGCATCAACGAAGAGCGCGCATTTCTGCTGATCGGGACCGGCATCAACGTCGAGCCGGTGCCGGATGATTCGCGTCCGAATGCGACTGCGATCTCGGAAGTCACCAGCGATTTTCGCGGCATCGACGTCGCGACCGAAGCGTTTATCGAACATCTCGACAAGCGGCTCGGCCAGCCGCTCGAACGCGATGCGGTGCTCGACGAGTGGCGGCGCTACTCGATTCATCAGCAAGGCGATCGCATTCACTGCGTCATCGGCGAGCGCAGCGTGGAAGGGACATGGGGCGGGATCGACGAGCATGGCCGCGCGCTCCTTCGCAGCGGAAACGAGACTACGGTCATCAGCGCGGGCGACCTCATTCTGGTCTGAAAACCTGTAATCCACGATGCGTGGAGTGCCCTTCGACGCCGCGTTTTGCGTGCCGAGGATCGTGGCCGCTGGCGCGTGTGGGTAACGGTGGTTACTGGACAAGAACTCAGTATCAATTGTTACTTCCACACGTGCCGAAAGCGCGCGAAGCAGCAATGTTCGGGGAAGTTGTCCGCGGAGTCCGTAAAGGACACGCGTGGACGCAGGAGGATCTGGCCGAGCGCGCCGGACTGACGACGACCTACGTCGGGCAGGTGGAACGCGGCGACAAGGTGCCGAGTCTGACCGTCGTTCTCAAGCTGGCGCTCGCGCTCGAAGTGACACCGTCCGACATGCTGCAGAGCTTCGGTTTCGCGGAGTTGCGCGAGACGTTTCGGTAGCCGGCCGCGTCCGCGGCATGCGTCGTGAACCGCATCCGCCTCGTGGCAGAGACGGAGTCGCCTCACCTTTTTCCGCGCGCGCGGCGGCGGCATCGCATCTTCGGCGGTCTCAACGAGCGGCAGGAGCACATCTTTTCCTGGATCGCCGTAGTGATCGTGCTGCTGTACATCACTGGATGGATCGGCGCGATTCATACCGCGTACGAGGATCAGCGCGAGATCGAGCGCGAGGCGAAGGAAGCCGGCGTGAAGCTGCCGCCTCCTCCGCCAGCACCTCCGATCGCGACGCAGATTTTTCAACCCGACGCGCCCACGACCGCTTTCATCGACGACGCCCTGCTCGGATTTCTGAATCCACTCCGCGGCCACAGCGGAAACGTCTATTTCACGACCGTCACGCCCGGTGCGCCGATCGCGTCGGGAGCGCCGGGAGGCGCGAAAGCGGTACTGACCGAAGGCTCGGACAAGGTCTCCTCCGATTTCACCGCCCCCGATCAGCCGGGTGTCTACAAACTGGCCGTGCAACTGAACCAGGCCATGCGCCAGCTCGACAACTTCAACGTGATCACACTGGTCCCGTTCTCCGAAAAGCGCGCCGGCCATATCGGCACGTACTACCTCGGCAGTTGGCCCTTCGAGAGCGGCGGAACACCGAAGACGCCGGCCTACGCGAATCCGAGCGGCTTCATCGAGGTGACGCGAGAGAACGCCGATACTCCGATCTCCGCCCATTTCAGGTTGCGCGATTTCCTGACGAAAGATCAGCCGAACGTCTGGCCGAAGTACCTGCTGCTGAATCCAAAGCTTCTCGACAAACTGGAGCTGACGATTCAGGAGCTGGAAGCGATGGGACATCCTGTCCGCCACTACCAGATCATGAGCGGCTTCCGCACGCCGGAGTACAACCACGGCGGCGGCAACACGCAGGGGCGCGCGAATCTGAGCCGGCACATGTACGGCGACGCGTCCGACACGTTCGTCGACAACGACGGCAACGGCTCGATGGACGACCTTAACGGCGATGGCCGCGTCGACACGCGCGACGCCGAGGTCATCCAGGCGGCGGTGGAACGCGTCGAGAGAAAGAATCCGTCGCTGGTCGGCGGAGTTGGCGTTTATTCCGCATGTTGCGGACATGGCCCGTTCACGCACATCGACGTGCGCGGCTATCGCGCAAGGTGGCGCGGAACGGGCAGTGGGTGAGTTGAAAGTTGCCAGTGGCCAGTGGTCAGTGGGCAGTGGGCAGTGGTCAGTAAAGACGTTCTTTCTGACGCCTGGCCACTGACCACTACACAGGAGGTACCGTGGTCGAAGCAGTAGCAGCAACAGCAACCTGTCCCGAATGCGGCGCGGCGCGTTCCGATCCGTCGCGCGTCTGTCCGGCGTGCGGCGCACCGCCGATGCGCGCCGGCGACAAGCGCGCGCTCGATAACGAAGTACGCACCGAGGATCTCGAGCCGTATGTCGCGCTGCGCTATATCGCGCGATTGTTCAAAGTGCTGGCGGTGCTGATGCTGATCATGTTGCTCGGCGAAGTGGTCACCGGCATCGTGACCAATGGCATCACGGCGTTCATGACGCTCCTCGGCGAAGCGACGCGGCTGCTGGTGCTGGCCGGCTTGCTCTGGGCCGGCGGCGACATCACCATCCTGCTCATCGACGCCGGCCACGATCTACGCGTCGCCCGCATCCTGCTCGGCCGCATCAACGCGGCACTGCACGAGCGCGAGCAGCGCGAAAAGACTCGGTAGGCGAATCGTCGTCGGCGTAGCCGGCGTAAGAACCGTAGCCCCCGGTTTTCAACCGGGGGAATCGCGTGCGGCGTGAAAATCGGGAGCGCGCTTTAGCGCGCGAGAGAACGCTTTCTATCGCCCGTCCAGACGGGCTCACAAATCAAAATCGAACCCGTTGACCCCCGGTTGAAAACCGGGGGCTACGGTTCTAAAGGCGGCTTTCGCCGCCAACAGGTTGTGATCGCTACGCGCCGAGTTCCTTCTTGCGCATTGCCATCCGGTCGCCGAGCTCCTGCAATTCGGGACGGCTGAGCGCCTTGCGCGCCTCGGGGAACATCTCTTTCTCTTCTTCGTCCGCGTGATGCTCGACCAGTTCCTTGAGCACTTTGCACTTCGCGGCGAACTCCTCGACCGCCATCCCGCCCTCTTTCACTTCCGGCAGAACGAGCTTGACGACGTGATGCTCTTCTTTCGCCTCGTAGTACATCTTCTTGTCGTCCTTCGAGCGGACGGCGTCGCGGAAGGCGGGGTAGAAGATCTCTTCCTCGATCGTCGTGTGGATCGTCAGCTCTTTGTCGATCTGCGCGACGAGTTTCTGCGCGCGCGGGCCGCCGCGCATGGACGACTTCTCGAGATCGCCGAGAAGGCCTTTCACCTTCTTGTGATCCTCTTTGAGAAGGGCGATCGCGTCAGGACCCTTCTTTGCCGATTTGCTGCTCTTTTTTGTAGCCATGAATCCTCCTGGAGGTCAGGAAGATCAATAGCCGTGCCGACTATTACGACAGCGGCATGATGGCGCGCGTCATCGTCTCGCGGATCTCGCGGAAAACATTCTCCGGAGGGATGCCGAGCTCACGATGTCCGGCGGCGCGCTTGAAAAGATTCTCGGCCGCCTTCTCATCGAGGATGCGGGAGTCGACCGTGCGGTTGTTCAGCTCACAAAACGCGAACAGCGACGCCAGCGCGACGCGCCGGTTGCCGCCTTTGAATGGACTGTTGATGAGGAGCGCGAAAAGGAACGCGGCCACCTTGTCAGGGAACGTTGCGTAGGCCTCACGGCCGAGCATCGTCACCTGCGGCCGTTGCACGGTGTTGAGCAGGCCGAATTGCGACTCGACCACGCCGGGATGCGCCTGATTGCCGCCGAACTCGATGCTGACCGCGCGATGCAGTTCGACCAGATCGGCAACGCTGAGGTAGCGCATGCTTCCGTCAGTCGGTGAGACGGCGGAAGGCGTTGGGATACTTCTTGACGGCGCGGTTGAAGGCGCTTTCGATGGCTGGATTGGTGAAGGAGATGGTTTCGGGCTCGGCGCGGGCGCTTTTGCTGTTGCTTTTCGCGCTGGCTGTTTTGCCGCTTTTAGCGGCGCTGCCTTTTTTTTCGGAGCCGGCTTTCGAGGAGGATCTGCTTTCTTTTTTGCTGCCGGCTTGGACGGCTTTGCCGCCGCCTTTTTCTTTTGCGGAGTTTTTGCTGCTGATTTCTTTCCCTGAGGTTTTGGTTTTGGCTGCTTTAGCTTTTGCTTTGTCGCCATCTTTCATTTCCAATCCTCAGCGACGCATGCTACGACAGCTAAGTTCCTGAGTCAACGGCGTTTACGCGCGCGACGCGCATTCCGCCCATTGCGGCTGCGACCTAAACCGCTGAATTTAAGCGAGTTATAGATTGCACCGATTACTGTGCATTTTTATTCGACAACCACCGGCTCGTCCGCGGTGGAGCTCACCTCTTCGAACTCCGGCTTCGGGTCGTACGAGAGGAAATCCTTCCCTTTTGCAGTCAGCGCGAAATTCTCGCGAGCCGCATCCGTAGTGAGCATTCCTTTGTCGACGAGCGAGAACCCCGGTCCCTCGCCGCCGCCCGCGGGATGCCTGATGGCCTTGATCGCCGCGACTCCAAGCGACTCCACCGCCAGCCTCCGAAACTCCTGCAGCACCCGGATCTCCTGCTCCGTCATCCCTTTGATCAGCATGGGCGAATTCTACGGGATGACCACGCGATCCGGCAGTGTTTCCCCAACCCGTGCCGCCGAAAATCTTCCTTCTGTCCCCAGCCAGCACGGGCGGGATCCGCGCGAAACAGTTCACGTCGCCGCGTGCGAACTTTGAAGCCGCGCGCATGTACCGATCGCCCGAAGGTGTACCGATCGCGATGGCCTTCGCGTTCATGAGCTCTCTCTACTTCCGCGGCAAGATCGGATACGCGCTCCATTTTGCGCAGCCGTCGCCAGCGGCCGGCGACCACGGCGTCTACATCATCGCGCCCGGCTTCGGTCTCGTTCCGCCCGACTGGCGCGTCACGCCGGAGCGGATGAAGGTGATGGCGCGTACGCCCGTCGACGTCGCGAAACGCGCGTACCGCAAGCCGCTCGAAGAACATGCTCGCGCGCTCGCCAACAAGCTCGAACCGGACGCCCAGGTCGTTCTCCTCGGCAGCGTCGCCAGCGGCAAATACGTCGACATCCTCTGGCCCGTGTTCCAGCAACGCCTGCGCTTCCCCGCCGCATTTGCGGGACTCGGCGACATGTCGCGTGGCGGCTTGATGCTGCGCGCCGTCCGCGCCAATCGCGAGCTCGAATGCACCACGCTCGACGCGCCTCGGCATCGAACCACCGGCGACGGAAAAATCCCCGAGGGTTGGTGACGCTGGCCTGACGGCTGCACAATTCGCGGTGTGCCTGCCGCAAAACGTCTCGTCATCGATCCCGACGCCACCGACCTTACGCTGCAATTCGGCGCGCGCGCGGTGCGGCTCACCAATCTTCACAAGCTGTTCTGGAAGACGCTGAAGATCACCAAGCGCGATCTGCTGCAGTACTACGCCGACATCTCGCCCTACCTTTTGCCGCACCTCACCGGCCGCGCGATGGTGATGAAGCGCTATCCGAACGGCGCCGAGGGCGATTTTTTCTACATGAAGCGCGCGCCGGAACCGCGGCCGGAGTGGATCGAGATCTGTCCGATCATGCATTCGGAGATGGTCAACTTCCCGATCGTCCAGGATCTCCCGTCGCTGCTCTGGCTCATCAACCTCGGCTGCATCGATCTCAATCAGTGGTACGCGCCCTGCGACGACTACAACCGCCCCGACTATCTCCACTTCGATCTCGATCCCGGCCCCGGCGCCGATTTCAAAATGATCCGCGAGGTGGCCCTCCGCGTCCGCGACATCCTCGAACACCTCGGCATGCCGGTCTACGCAAAAACGACCGGCTCGAAAGGCATTCACGTCTACATCCCGATCGTCCACGGCCCGCTGCAGAAAGAGGTCTGGACGTTCGCTAAAGCAATCGCCATCGAACTCGAAACGCGCCACCCCAACATCATCACCGCCGAATATCGCAAGGTGAAACGCCCGTACGCGCGCGTGCTCGTCGACTACAACCAGAACGCCTGGGGCCGCACGCTGGCGTCGATCTACTCCGTCCGTCCCACGCCGTTCGCCGGCGTCTCGACTCCGGTGACTTGGGAGGAGATCGAAGAAGGCATCGACATCCAGGACTTTCGAATCGACAACGTGCGCGAGCGCGTCGCCGAGGTCGGGGATTTGTGGAAACCGTTGGCGGTGGGGAAGAAGAGGTTTGATTTGATGAAAGTGCTCGCTCCACCGAAGCCAACGAAGAAAAAGAAAACGCTGTCATCCTGAGCCGCCGCAGGACGGTCGAAGGACCCCCTGATGCTGGCGTATTAAGTACGAGGTAAGCACTGAGGGGGTCCTTCGACCGTCCTGCGGCGTTCCGCGCTTCGCGCTCCACGCCTGCGGCGGCTCAGGATGACAGGACATTATGGCTACGACGAAACGCATCCCGAAAATCACAACGCAGAGCTTCCCCAAGCTCGACCTCCCCATCACGCCGCCCTACCCTCCGATGGAGGCGAAGCGCGTCGACAAAATCCCGTCCGGCGACGGCTGGCAGTTCGAGCCGAAATGGGACGGGTTCCGCGCGATCATCTTCAAGAGCGGCGATAACGTCGTCGTGCAGTCGAAGGCGGGCCAGCCGCTCGGACGCTACTTCCCCGAGGTCGTCGAGGCGATGCGGGAGCTGAAGATGAATGAGTTCGTCATCGACGGCGAGATCGTCGTCCCGGTCGGAGGACGTCTGTCGTTCGATGACCTGCTACAGCGCATCCATCCGGCGGAGTCGCGTATCTGCAAACTGGCCGCGGAGACTCCGGCGCATTACTTCGCATTCGACCTGCTGGTGATGAAAGGAAAAGCGATCGCCGATAAGCCGATCGAAGAGCGCCGCGAACAGCTGGAGCGATTCTTCGAACGCGTGCCCGACGGATCGCTCATCCGGATTTCGCCGGCGACGGCGGAGCGCAAAGTAGCCAACGATTGGTTCAACAAATTCGGCAGCGCGGGACTCGACGGTGTCATGGCCAAGCGCCTCGGCGAGCCGTATCACTCCGGCGACCGCGAAGGGATGGTCAAGGTCAAACATCTCAAGACCGCGGATTGCGTCGTCGGAGGTTTCCGCTACCTCGAAGGGACGAAATCCGTCGGCTCGCTCCTGCTCGGCCTGTACGACGACGAAGGCCGCCTCGTTCACATCGGCCACAGCTCGAGCATCAAGAAAAGCGAACGCGAGGCGCTCACGAAACAGCTCGAAGCACTGCGCGGCGAAAATCCGTTCGAGGTGCGTGTCCCCGGCGGCCCCTCGCGCTGGGCCACCGAGAAGAGCGGCGAATGGGAGGCGCTGCGGCCCGAGCTGGTCTGCGAAGTCGAGTACGACTATTTCTCGCAGGGCCGCTTCCGCCACGGCTCAAAGTTCCTGCGCTGGCGGCCGGAAAAGAAGCCGCGGCAATGCACGATGGAGCAGGTGACCGGCAAACCCGGAAGCTCAAAGGGCGACTTCACGTTGATCGCCTCGTGATTCGACGACTGCTCGCTCTTCTTTTTCTCATCGCCGCAAACAGCACGTTCGCGCAGAGCGTGGAGATCACGCAGAAGCCCACATCGCTCGTCTACGGCGATCTCGCGGTTCCCGTGACGACGACCGATCCTGTCGTCCGCGTCGCCCTCTTCATCAACGGCGTGAAGTACTCGGAAGGCACGGGCCGGATGATGGTCATTCCGGTAAAGATCGGCGACTACATCCGCCGCCTGCGCATCCGCGCCGTCGGCTACGACGCACAGGGCAACGCCGCGGGCGAGGACGAGATGGTGGTCAACGATCCGCGTCCGCCGTTCCGCGTCCGCCTGCATGCGAATCGCGGAGTGCTGGAAGCGAGCGTCGTCAAACCGCAGCAGCTCGGCATCAACGGCGTCGATTTCTTCATCGGCGAAGAAAAGATTGCGACGCTGACGACGACGCCGTACGCCGCGCCGTTCGATGCCGCGAAGTTTCCGAACGCTGTCTACGCGCGCGTCGTCGTGCACGCGAGCGATGGCAGCGAAGCGAATGACGTCTTCTTCTTCGGAACGAATCCGAGCGAGCAGGTCGATGTGTCGGTGCAGCAGATTCCGCTCTCCGTCGTCGGCGGCGACCGCGCTCCGCACGTGAACGAGCTGACGCTCCTCGACAACGGCACGCCGCGGAAAATCGAGGCGCTCAATCCCGCTTCCGATCAGCCGCTCTACGTCATCCTGCTGATCGATTACTCCGAATCGATGCTCGAAGAACTGCCGGTGGTGAAGACCGCCGCGCGTCAATTCGCGCAACGGCTGCTCCGTCCGCAGGATCGCATCGCTGTGG
>JBAVBF010000630.1:0-4147 GCA_049586115.1 Thermoanaerobaculia bacterium
GGCCAAGCTCAAGCCTGCATTTGCGAAGGACGGCTTCGTCACCGCCGGCAACGCCAGCGGCATCGTCGACGGCGCGGCCATGGTCGTCGTTACGGATGCGGCCAACGCGAAGAACAAAAAGCCGCTCGGCCGCATCGTCTCGTGGGGCATCGCCGGCTGCGATCCCGACATCATGGGCATCGGTCCCGTTCCGTCGACGAAGATCGCTCTGAAGAAAGCGGGCATGACGCTCGACGACATCGACCTGATCGAAATCAACGAAGCGTTCGCCGGCCAGATCCTGGCCGTTTCGAAAGAGCTCGGCATCGATATGGAAAAGCTCAACGTCAACGGCGGCGCGATCGCCCTCGGCCATCCGCTGGCGGCATCGGGCACACGACTGGTGATCACGTTGCTCTACGAGCTGCGCCGCCGCCAGAAAAAGTACGGCCTCGCCTCGGCCTGCATCGGCGGTGGACAGGGGATCGCCATGATCGTCGAGAGCCTCGCGTGAAGCGTCGCCGATTCGTGGTTGCGGCGGTGCTGTTTGCCGCCGCACTCGCCGCCCTCGCGGTGGAAACCGTCCGCATCAATCCCGCCATCAACCCGCCTGCCGGAACCACGATCCACGGCTCCGCCGAGCTGGAAGTCAGCGGCACGAGCGTCGTCCGCGCCGTCGATGGCAAGGAGCTGTCCACCAAACGCATCTCGCAGATGGATCGGGAGGAGTACGTCGACACGACGATCTCGAGAGACGCCGCGGCGACGAAATCCAAACGCGTCTACGGCCGCGTGCTGCACGGCGACGAAACCGGCAGCGAGTTCACGCCGATGAATGGCCGCACATTGAACTTCGTGATCAAGGGCAAGAGCATCGACGTCACCTCGGGCGACGGCAAGCCGCTGTTAGAAGAGGAAAAAGTCGGCCTGACGGAACTCGTTCAGCGATCGCTGCGCGTCGAGGCCAATAACCTCTGCATCGCCAATTTTCCGCTCGCCGTCGGCGCATCGTGGAACGTCCCCGCCGCGCAACTCGCCGACTGCTACGACTCCCTCGGCCACGCCGTGAAGACCATCCCCGGACGCGCCACGCTGCGCGCGCTCGAGCCGCGCAACGGCCATCGCGTCGCTGTCATCGAAGTGTCGTTCGTCCGGAGCGTTGATCGCATCGGGGCGTTAGTCTTCGATACGCCCGCCGATGCCGCGGTGACGTCGACCATTGAAGTCACCGTCGACATCCCCGCGCGCTGGTCGCGCGTCACCACGACCACGCTCTCCGGCGTCACGCATCCGAAAGGTCCGGACGCGCCGTCGCTCACCACTGCGCTGCGCGCCACGGAGACGCTGACCTCGGCTCCGTGACCTGTGTCCTGTGCGTCGAATCGGCGGTTCGCCTACTTCACCGTCCGCGTTTCCAGGTCGTGCTGGACTGACGCGGAGTCGCTGTGCTTCTGGTGGATGTAGGTGTACTGAACGATCCCGTAATCGAGGGAGACATTCTCGACCGGGATGTCGCCCGGGCCGCCGGAAACGCTGTAGCTGGAAATGATCACGTGTTCCATCGTGACGGTTAGATACTCGACCGCGTTCATGCCGCCAGGCTCTTCGGATCGAAAGCAGCGAAGCGTCGCCTTCCCGATCTGCCTCCCGCTCCAGCTGTACTTCAGGATCTCGTTCGTCGAGCGGTCGAGATACTTTGTGAAGGTGAAGTTCTGATGCGCGGCCTGCTCCACGGTTCCGCCTCCGGCGCTCGATCGCGTCGCGCTGGTCGGCTGCACGAAGCCGTGGCTCCACGAAAGCACCTCGATTTCACCGGAATGTCCAGGCGCGTCGCTCGATCCTGTAATGCTCGGATTCTCGAACTTGATGAACATGTTGGTTGCCATCGCTGCCTCCGATCTCTCTCGTGTGCCGCGATTCTAACGGCTCGGAATGCCTGATGAGCAGGACCTCGTTGTGCCGACGCGTGCGACCGGTCCTTCTCGCTCTCCTGCTGCTACTCGTCTGCTCGGCGACATTCGCGAAACCGCGCGGCGTCACGCTCGACGTCGAAGACGCCGACGTCCGCGTCGTCCTGAAATCGATTCAGAAACAGTGCGGCATCCGCAACCTCGTCATCGATCCCGGCGTCACCGGAAGCGGCACGTTCCTCTTCCATGACGTCCCTTGCAAGCAGACGCTCGACACTGTCCTCGAAGTGAATCGCCTGGCGGCGAAGACCTACTCGAACTCCGTCGTGGCGGTCAGTCCTCGATGAATCGCCGCAACGCGATCAAGTTCGCTGTTCTCGCGCTTCTCGTCATTGGCGTCGTCGCGCTTTACTTCTCGCCGGCGCGCACCTACCTCACCAAAGAACATCTGCGCGATCTCATCTCCTGGCTGCGCGGACTCTGGTACGGCCCGATCGTGCTCATCGCGCTTTACGCCGCCGGCTGCGTCTTCGCCATCCCCGCCAGCGTCTTCGTCATCGCCGCGGGCGTGATCTGGGGATGGAAACTCGGCGCCCTCTACGCGATCACCGGCGGCATGCTCGGCGCGATCGCCTCCTATTTCGTCGGCGGCTTCCTCGGCGAAGGATTGCTCGACAAATTCGGCAGTGCCGGCCGCGCCGTCCGCCGCCAGGTCGAATCGGCCGGCTTCACGAGCATGCTCATCGTCCGATTGATCCCAGGCCCGCCGTTCGCTGTCTGGAACTACGCTGCCGGCATCGCCCGCGTGCGCTTCCGCGACTACTTCTGGGCCACGCTGATCGGCGTCATCCCCTCGCACATCGTCTTCACCTACTGCGCCGACTCCCTCGTCAACGGCACCATGACCCAGGGCGACGCGTTGCGCCGCCTGGTGATCGTCTGCGTCCTGCTCCTCGCGCTGATCGCCATTCCGTTGGTGATCAAGAAGCGAATGGGCACGCGCGCCATCGAATAGATAATCCTGAGCCCGATGTCCGATTCCGCCCCGCTGCGCGCCGACGAAGTCGTGGTCGGCTGCGTCACCGAAAACAATCCCAAGTACCTCGGGCAGACGTTGCGATTGCTGCAGTCGATCCGCTGGTTCGGCGGCGAGCTGGCGCGTGCGCGCGTAGTCGTCGGCGCCGTCGAACAGATCGATCCTCGTGCGCGGCGCGCGTTCGAAGCACTCGGTGCCGAGGTGCGCATCGTTCCGCAATTCGATGCGCGCAATCCACCCGGTAACCGTCTGCAGGTGTTCGAAGAGTTGTATCCGAGTGCCGAGGAGAACTTTCTCGTGCTCGACTGCGATACGATCGTCGTCCGCGATCCGCTGCCGCTGCTGCGGCGCGATGCCTTTCAGGCGAAAGTCGCGCCGCTTGCGACCGTCACGCATGACGTATTCGAGCGGCTCTTCGCGCATTTTGGTCTGCCGCTGCCGGAGCGCACCTACGTCACCGCCTACACCGGTGTGCCGACGATCCCGTACTTCAACTCCGGCGTCTGCCTGATCCCGAAACATCTGACGCCGCAGTTCGTGCGGGAGTGGCGACGTTTCAACGCGCTGCTTGCCGCGAATCAGGAGCTCGTCGCGCCTTGCCAGCGGCATCTTCATCAGGCGTCGCTCGCCCTGGCGCTGGCAGCCTCCGGAATCCCGACCGCGACGCTGGGCGCGGAGCTGAATTTTCAGCTGAACATGACGCAGTTCCCGACGCCGCCGGAGTACCTCGAGATCGATCCGTACATCATCCATTACCACCAGCTCGTCGATGACGACGGGATGCTGCTGCCGACCCTCTTTCCGAAATCGCAGACGCGCATCGACGCGTTTCATGACCGGCTGCGCGACGAGCGCTCGCGCGCAATTCGTGTCCATCGCCGCGAACCGTCCGCACAAGTCTCGCCGAAACAGATCGCCGTCCTCGGCATGCATCGTTCCGGCACGTCGATCGTGGCGCGCCTGCTCAACGCGATGGGCTGCTACGCCGGCGAGTCGCACGAGATGCCTGCCGGCGACGTTTTCAATCCGACCGGCTACTGGGAGCACCGCGACGTCTGGGCGCTGGACGAAGACATCCTCGCCGCGCTCGACGCAAGCTGGCTCGATCCGGCCCGCGCCGATCTTTCCCGCATCGGCGATGCGGCGCGCAAGACCTTTGTCTCGCGCGCCCGCGGCGTTGCCTCCGCGCTCGACCCGCACGGCTCGTGGATGGTGAAGGACC
>JBAVBF010000631.1:0-14268 GCA_049586115.1 Thermoanaerobaculia bacterium
CGCTATTCGCGAATCGCTAATAGCGAATGCCGGACGAGAACTCAGAAAACGAATCGCACTTGCACCTGGAACATGCGCGGGGGGTCGACGTTCGCAAACGCGGGGATCGCGTTCGTCGATGTACCGACGGCGGCTAATTGGCCGAAGGTCGGGTTTGGAGTGGCGGCGTCGCCGTAGACGGTTTGGCCGCGGCCGAGGTAGTTGCCGTGGTTGAGGAGGTTGAATCCTTCGATGCGCAGAAGCACGGTGCCGAGGGTTGACTGGCGGAGGCGCGTCTCGATGAAGGCCGCGACGTCCGAGGTTGATGTTCCGCGGAAGGCCGACTTCGGCATCACCACGCCGTTGACGACCGGGCGGTCGTTGTTGGCGCCGTCGCCGTTGTTGTCGATGCCGGTTGTCGCGGTGAACGGACGTGCGGAGGCGTACTGCATCAACGTGCCGATGGTGATGTTGAGCGGCAGTTGGTAGTTCAGTGTGAGGACGGCGCGGTGGCGCTGATCGAGAAGGCTAGGTCCGCGTTCTACGTCGCCGAGACGGGAAATGATGCTCTGGTTCGGACCGACGCCGTTGCCGTCGGGCTCTGTCGTGTTCGTCGCCTTCGACAGCGTGTAGCTCAGCGCGGCGAAGAAGCGCGAACTGCCGCGGTAGCTGATCTGCGTCTGCAGTCCGTTGTAGTCGGCCTCGCCGAGGTTCATGAGCACGTTGACCTGGCGCACGCCGCCGTTGACGGGAAGGATCGGACGCGTTGCATTTGCGGCTGCGACGGTCCGAACCTGGCCCGGCGCAGTGCGGTCGAATTCGGACGGCGCGTTGAGATCGACGTTGCGAACGAGATCGGTCCAATGCTGATGGACAAAGTCGGATCCGATGAAGAGACCTTTGCCGAATTCGCGCTCGGCGCCGATCGACGTCACCTGGCTCTTCGGATTTACCAGTTCGTCCGGGTAGAACGGCAGCTTGTCGAAGTTGAGACCGTACTTTGCGAACTGCGATTCGTAGAACGCGCGGCGGCCCGCCTGGATGACGATGTCGCGCGCAGGCAACTGCGATGCGGGCAACGTCTTCGGATCGAACGACAGCGGCAGACAGGAACCCGTCAGGCAAGTCGGGAATCCGAGTTGTCCCGGGGTGGCGGTGTAGGTCGTGAGTCCGTCCAGTCCATTGACGAGATAGCCGGCGATGAGATTCGACTGGATCTGCGTGTAGTACATGCCGTAGCCGCCGCGGATGGCGAGGCGAGGATCGCCGTTCGGATGCCAGCCGAAGCCGAGGCGAGGCTCGAAGTTTTTCTTTGCATCGGTCAGCGTCTGCCGGTCGTAACGGAGGCCCGCCTCGACGTTGAGGTTGTCGGTGACGTGGATGCTGTCCTGCACGAAGCCGGTGTAGAGCCGCTGCTTCAGTTCATAATTACTGATGCCGAAGTTGATCGGCTGCGTGTACGACTGCACGTCGGCCAGCGTGAGTTGGTCGAACGGCTTGGTAGTCGTGTTCTTGAACGTGAACGTGCCGAGGAGCGCGGTGCCCGGCTCGCTGCCAAATCCACCGGAGGTGTGGTTGATGACGTTGCCGCCGACGCGGACGTAATGCTTGCCGTGCGACCACGACAACGTGTCGGAGAACTGCGACTGCCTGCCGAAAAGGTCGGAGACGCGCGACTGCCCGATCGTGAACGGCACCGAGCCGGATCGCGTGTAGGTCGTGGAGAGAGTTTGCGCTTCCCACTTCGTGACCGGACCGCCGTGGAGATATGCGATGCGCGCTTCGTTGAAGAGGTCAGGAGTCAGGACGGAGGTGTGATTCATCTGCCCCGTCCACGATCCGCGCGAGTACTTGCGGGCCACGCTCGGCGCGCTCGTGCCGCCGACGGCGTCCTGCGGATTGTCGTCGTAGAAACGGTCGTAATTCGCGCGCAGCATCAGCGTTTGATTCGACGTGAGCTGATGATCGAGACGTCCGTTGAAAAGCGTCTGCCGGTAATGGCCGGTGTAGGAGAGATCGCCATCCGCGGGCAGGACGAACGCAGGCAATGTCGGCGAGAGGAACGTCGTCCGATCCTGCCGCGTGTAGTCGGCGGTGAGGAAAAAGAAGGTCCGGTCTTTGACAAGCGGACCGCCGAGTGAGCCGGAGTACTGGTTGAGCGCATCGGGGATGTCGACCGGATTGATCGCGTTGAGCGTCGACGGAGTCACGCACGTCTCTACCGACGGCGCGCAGAAACCGCTGGTCGAAAATGTCTTGGCCTGCGCGCTGCCGAGGCGATTCATGTAGAGCAGTTCGCCGTGCATGTTGTTCGTGCCGGACTTCGTGACGATGTTCAAGGCCGGGCCGGCGGTCCATCCGTACTCGGCGGAAAACGCGTTCGAGAGCACGGTCACTTCCTGAATCGCGCCGAGCGGGATCGTGGCGATCATCGTCTGGCGGCCCCACGCTTCGTCGTCATTCGCGCCGTCGAGGGTGAACGTTGTAGTGCGGCGCGAACCGGCGCCGGTGACGAAGTACGTTTGATTGACGAAGAGATCGCCCGTTCCTTTTCCCTGCCGGAAGGCGGAGTTGAGGAGCGGCAGCGACGACATCTTGCGTCCGAGGATCGGCGTTTCGTCGATCTGTTTGGTGTCGATGCGGCGGCCGATCTGCGGATCGGCACGCACGCCTTCGGCCGTGCCGAACACGGTGACTTCCGAGGCGCCGCTGCCGACGAGGAGACTGACTTTCAGGGTGGCGGTCTCGCCGGAACGGAGCGTGACGTCGCTCCGCTCTTCGTTGCCGAACCCGGTTTTGGAAACGCGAACGGTGTAGGTGCCGGTCAGCGGCAGCGCGGCAATGGTGGCGCGGCCATCGCTGCCGGACGTCGCCTCGCGGACCGCACCGGTGGCGGTGTTCACGACGGTGACGTGTGCGTCCGGCACGATCGCGCCGGATTGGTCGGCCACGGCGATGATCATCGTGGCGGTGTTGGGAGACTGCGCGGCCAGCGGCAGCGCGAGCGACAGCAAAAGCACGAACGACAAGATTGATGAGACAAGCGTCTTCATCGGATTCTCCTTTGATGGTGTTGCGGGATTGGTCAGGCGCGCGGCACGGAACTAAATGTTCCAGCGGCTGCAGACCAGAAGGAGATCGACCGAAGTCGCGAGTGGCTCGGACGTGCGCGCGTGCGCGACGCGCGCGTAGAGGAGCGACGTTGGACTTGAAGCAGGAGCCGCGAAAACGTTCGCCGGCGGGACGAGCACGGGTACGTCGCCGTGAGTCTCGCCGATCGACGACGCGACGGCAGCGGACGAGGCAGGGGCCGACGATTGCCGTGTGACACCCGAGCCGTTTCGCTCACCATCCGCCCACGCCACGACCGCGGGATCGCCGTCGCGCGCCGCTTCTCCGCGTCCCAGCTGCGACAATCGCGGGAGGGCCTGCTCCGCTTTCGCATCCCGGACGATGGAGAACGAATCGCGGCTCTCGAAATGCAGTTCGTGCACTTCGTCGCCGGTGCGAATCAGAATCCGCGCGTTGCGCGTATCGACGTTCGGAACGAGGAAGGTGAAGCTCCGGAGCTGGATGTCGAGATGCGGCGTGACGCGGAAGGCGTAGTACTTCCCACCATCCACCGACAGAAATGCTTCCCACTCCTCGGCATCCGGCGGCAGTTGCGCAGACGTCCACCGCAACTCCGTGAACGAGCCTCCGCGCAACGTGGCGCCATTCGCCGGCGCGACGACGCGCAGCGAATCCGCGTGCGCGAACGACGCGAACGCGAGGATTACAAACGCCAGTGCCACACGACGCATGGAAGCGCGGATGATAACCGAGCGCCGCGGGCGTGCGGCGTTACTTTCGATCGCCGCGGTCGCCCTGGCCCGGCTTCGAAGCGGTGGATGCTTTCCGCCGAACGTCCTGCGACAGCGAGCGGCTCACGTCGTCCGATTCCTTGAAACGTCCCTGGTCATCGCGGCGGACGTAGCGCTTATCCCCCGCATGCGGTTCGATCAATTCGCGTTTTCGAGCAGGCATTTTCGTGTTCTCCCACAGCACGGAAGAGCAAGGAAAATGCCGATTGGGGCGGAAATCCGCCTGACATCCCTCCAAGGAAACTTTGCGCCGGATGGTGAAAATAACCCTTCCTTTGTGGCAAGATGTGCGTCCCAGGTCCCCGTTCCAAAAATTTACTCGACGCCATCGCCTGCTGCACCGTTGCCGGCGACGGGTCGACCTGCAGCAGAGCGCAATGCAATCGCTCCAAGGAACACGCACATGAGACATGCCCTGACGTCCCGAACGCTGCGAACCATCATCATCAGCTGTGTGCTTTTCTTATGCGCAGCCGCGTCATTCGGCCAGGCCGCCGCCGGCTATTCGGAGTACTTCCTGCCCGGCGACGAGCAGAACATGTACTTCATCTTCAACGACCTCGATGCGAACGCCGGCGCAACCGGCATGCACTCGGTCACCTCGGTCGTTGCATGGTCGGCGAACACCACCGTCTACTACGACCATTGGGAGAACGGCTACAACTTCGATCCCAACAATCCGGCGGCTACGGCCGACGAAACCTACACGCTGGCCACGCCCGGCACGATCAAAGTCTTCGAATCCTCCAACGTTCCCAACATCCGCAATCCCGCGAGCACGTGCGCCGGCCAGACCAATCCCGGCAACCGCTGCTACGACGGCGGCGACCGCGTCTATGTCGCCGGCGGCCCGGTCACCGTGACTCGGGCGCTCTGGATGGAAGCCCGAGGAGCAGGAAACCAGGGGGACGCGTGGGAAATCTATCCGGTCAAGCCGCAGCTCACGACGTACGTCCTGCCATTTGGTGAGGACAACTTCGCGACCGATGCGAACTTCTTCACCGGTTTCGAGCGCGTGTATGCGCTCATCCAGGCAACCGACGACAACACCACGGTCACCGTCGATCTGAATCATGACGGCGCCCCCGACATCCTCAATCTGAATCGAGACGCTACCTGGAACAACGCCGGCGACGGGACGACCATCACGTTGCAGAAAGGACAGTCATTTCTCCTCGACCGCGTCAGCGCCTGTTCGCTGCACGTGACCTGCACGACCTTTCCCGGTGGCGGACCGCTCAATTCGGGCGCCGTGATCAACGGCAACAAAACGCTGCAGGTGAAGTACGTAGCCGGACGCATCAACCAGACCTACGCGGCGCGCGGATTGAGCGCGTTCCCGCGCGGCTTCTGGACCAACGACTACTACGCCCCATTCGGGCAGGCCGCGAATGCCAACAACGGCGTCACCGACTACTACCTCTTCAATCCGAACACGACGCCGCTGACGATCAACTGGCAGAGCCAGACGACGTCGGGATCATTCTCCATTCCGGGCAACAGTTCGCAGTCGTACAACCGCGCCATCGGCGCCAACCCCTCCGTTCCCGTCGGCTCCGGTCTGTACCTGAGCGCCAGCAGTCCGTTCTGGGGCGTCGGCTTCGGCGACTCCACGGCGCAGGGAACTCCCACGGGCCAGGCTTTCGAATGGGGCTACAGCCTTCTGCCGACGACCTTCCTCTACAAAGAGCACTTCATGGGATGGTCGCCCGGTTCGCTGCCGCTGACGACGGCGCCGACCAACGGCAACGGCGTCTTCCTCACCGTCGGTCAGGACAACACGCAAGTGTTTGTCGACTACAACAACGACGGCACGCCTGACGTCACGTACACGCTGAACCGCCTGCAGAGCCAGTTCGTCCCGCCCGGTCCGACCGGCGCACTCGACGGCGCGCGCTTCTACGCGACCGGTCTCTTCTCGATGTCGTACGGTGAAAACGCCGACACAGCCACGACTCCGACTCCGAACCTCGATCTCGGCTACGTCGCGCTTCCCGCCACCGACTTCGTCTCGCTGGTTCTGACGACGAGCAAGAGCGCCAGTCCCGCGGTCGTCTCCACGGCCAGCGGTTCGACGACGAGCTTCACCATCAAAGCGAATACGCAGTCGTACAACGTCGACGGCGTCACCGTCGTCGACACGATGCCTCCGAACTGGCAGTTCGTGCCGGGATTCACCACCATCACGAAGCCCGATCTCACCGTCACGAACAGCGCCGCCGCCGCGGGAACGGTAACCACCAACGGCACGACCGCGGTCGTCGGCACCGGTACGACGTTCACCGCGCTGACCGCGGGCAATCCGATCACCATCGCCGGCATCGGCTACACGATTCAGAGCATCACCGACAACACGCACCTCACGCTGACCACGACCGCGCCGGCAGCCGCCGGGCAGACGTACTTTGTTGCGGGTGCCGGCAATGAGCCGGTGATCACGGGCGCCGGAACCGTTGCCAGTCCCTACGTCCTGACGTGGTCCACCGCCAAGACCGGCGGCGCGTTTCTTCCGAACCAGCAAGTCACGATCACGTTCCGCGCGGCCACGACGTCCGTGTTCGCGAATGGGACGCTGAGCGAGAACAACGTCACCTCCAGCGCGACGCGCACGGTCGGCAACAGCCCGCCGGTGTCGCAGACCTTCACCGCCTCGGACTTCGCCTACGTGGCCTCGGGCAGCGTCTCGATCGCGAAAGCTTCGAGCGTTCCGGCCGCCACGCCGCTCTTCCCCGGCGACACCTTCAACTACACAACGACCGTCACCAACCCGGCCACGGCAGGAACGAATCCGCTGACCGGCATCGCGATCTACGACGCGCTGCCCACCGGTCTCTCGATGGTGGCCGGGACAACGACGCTGAATCGATCGACCGTCGGCGACAGCTTCAACTCGCAGGCGTACAACCTCACCGTCGGCACGCGGCCCTGGTCCAGCAACTGGACGGAAGCCGGCGACACGGGCGGCGGTGCAACAAACGGCTCGGCGGTTCAAGGCGACATCCAGATCGTCGGCACCGAGCTCCGGCTCGACAACTCGAACTCGCTCGAGATGACCATCTCCCGTGCCGTGAATCTCACCGGCGCGACGAACGCCCGGCTCACGTTCCGCTGGCGGACGGACGTCGGCGTCGACGCGGCTGACAGTTTCAGCATTCTTGGCGGCACCGCCGGCACGGGCGGCGCGTTCGGCACCACCTTTCCGGCGATCACCGGCATCACCGGCGCCACGACCGGGACGGCCAGCTACGACCTCACGCCAATCATCGGCGCCAACACCGCCATCCGTTTCACCTTCCCGAACGGCAGCTACCAAAACGCCAACGAGTTCATCTACATCGACGACGTTTCCATCACCTACGACGTCGCCGTCACCCCCGCGGGCACCAACCCTCCCGACATCCTTTCATCGAGCTTCCTCTATTCGCTCGTCGGCGGACAGACGCTGACCGCGACCTACACCGTGCAGGTCAACAACCCGTTCCCCAGCGGCCAGACCTCGGTGACGAACACTTCCTACACGTCATCGGTCCAGCTTCCGATCCAGCTGGCCAGCAATCCGGTCACGAACATCGTGGCCACGCCGGCAGTGCTGGCTGCGTCGGTAGCCGGCCGGCTCTGGCTCGACGCGAACGGCGATGCCATTCAGGACATCGGTGAGCCGGGCATCGACAACGTCATCGTCACGCTGAAAGACCAATTCGGAACTCCGGTGGCCAGCGCCACGACCGATTCGAACGGGCGATTTATCTTCCCGAACGTAACCCCCGGCAACGGCTACTACGTCGAGGCCACGACCTCGGGCAATCCGAACGGACTCCCGGCCGGCCTCACGCAGTCCGCTCCCATCGGCAACACGAACAACCGCACCACCGTCTTCAACCTCACCGCGGGCCAGAACTACAACCAGGCGGATCTCGGCTACTCGGCGTCGAGCTCCACCGCCGCCTTCGGCGATCAGGCCTGGGTCGATGCCAACGGCAACGGATTGCGCGACCCCGGCGAAGTCGGTCTCGGCGGCGTGGTCATCAAGCTGTATCGCGATACGAACGCCAACGGTGTGCTCAACGTCGGCGTCGACGCGCTCGTCGACACATTGGTCTTCGGTGCGGGAACCGTGTCCGCCACGAACGGCTCAACCGCCATCGTCGGCACCGGCACCACGTTCACCGCGCTGCAGAACGGCGACACCATTTCCATCAGCGGCACGACCTACACCGTCAACACCGTCACCGACAACACGCACCTGAACCTGACCGCGAACTTCACCGGCACCACCGGCGCCGGACTGGCGTACAAGATCCCGACCACGACCGCGCCGGATGGCAGCTATCTCTTCTCCGGCATCTCCCCCGCCACCGGCATCGAGACGTACTTCGTCGTGGCGCGCACGCCGGCCGGCTACACGCTGACGACACCAACGCCGGGAAGCCCGAACAGCACCTTCAAGTACACAAGCGTCTTCGGAGGAGCGTCGTTCCTCTCCGCCGACTACGGATTTCTCCCGCCGGGCGGTACGACCTTCTCGTACAAGGACCGCATTTTCAAAGACACCGTCTTCTCCACCGGCCCGGGAACGGTCTCGGCGACGAACCTTTCGAACGCCGTGGTCGGCACCGGAACGACCTTCAAGAACAACAATGTCGGCGACGCGTTTGAGATCGCCGGCGTCGGCTACACCATCGCCAGCATCACTGACGACACGCACCTGACCCTGACCGCGAATTACACGGGGACAACGGGAGCCGGCAAAGCCTACAAATCGTTCGCCACGTTCGACAACACCGAGTCCGGCATCGGCGGCGTTTCGGTGGAAATCCTCGACAGCAGCTCGAACGTCATCGGCACGACGATCACCGCCGCCGACGGAACCTTCACCTTCAGCGGCCTGACCGGCGGCGGCGCCGACTACACGGTCAAGATCACCGACACCACCGGCGTCCTGACGAACTTCATCGGCACCAGCAGCTACGCCATCGCCGATCAGCGCCTGGTCTCCAATCTCGTCGCCAGCATCGACCGCTCCGCCACGCCGAGCTTCGGATTCACCGTCAGCCGCTCGATCGGCGACACGGTCTTCAATGACCTGAACGGCAACGGCTTCCAGGACGCGGGCGAGCCCGGCATCGCCGGCGTCACCGTCCGCATCGCCAAAGACGCCAACGCGAACGGCGCCATCGATCTCACCGCCGGCGCGGGCACCGTCACCGCGACGAACGGCTCCGCCACCGTCACGGGCGCCGGCACCACGTTCCTCAACTACCACGCCGGGGAACCGATCGCCATCGCCGGCGTCGGCTACATCATCCAGAGCATCGCCAGCAATACCAGCCTGACTCTGACCACGACCTACGGGCAGGCTACCGGCGCCGGCAAGGCCTTCACGGCTAACCCTGCCGGCACGGGAACGGTGGCCACGACCGCCGCTTCCAATGTCGTCACCGGCACCGGCACCGCGTTCCTGACCGACTTCAAAGTCAACGACACCATCGACATCAACGGCACCGACTACGTCGTCCAGAGCATCGCCAGCAACACCAGCATGACTGTGACGACGAACGCCGCCGCCACCGCGGCCGGCCTCGCCTATCGCGCCCCGGCCTTCTTCGGCGTCGTCACGACCGACGCCAGCGGCAAGTACCTCTTCTCCGGCCTGGCCAACGGCAGCTACGTCGTCAGCGTGCAGAATCCGACCAGCTTCAACTACATCGGCGCCGACATCGGAACCGTAACGGCCACCAACGCGTCCGCGGCCGTCGTCGGCGCCGGCACGGCCTTCACGAAGTTCACGGCCGGCGAAACGATCACGATCACCACCGCGGGCGTGAACGCGACCTACACGATCCTCAGCATCACCGATGACACGCACCTCACCCTGGCCAGCAACTTCGCCCAGGCCACCGGCGCCGGCAAGGTCTACGGCCGTCCCGACAGCGACGCCACCTCTCCCGGCGCGCAACTCGGCGCCACCGTCACCGCCGCGGGCAGCGTCCTCGATCGCGATTTCGCGTTCCAGGTTCCGGCGGTCAGCCAGCGCGCCATCACCGGCAAGCTCTGGAACGATGCCGACAAGAACGGCGTCATCGGCAACACCGAAACCGGCCTCTCCGGCGTCACGCTGAACATCATCCCGCTCGCCACCGGCCCGGGCACGCTCGCCGTGACGAACGGCTTCAACACCGTCGTCGGAACCGGCACCACCTTCACGCAGTACGCGCCCGGCAACATCCTCACCATCGCCGGCGTGCCGTACACCATCTCCGGCATCACCGACGACACGCACCTCACGCTCACCATCCTCTACCGCGGAGCGACGGCCGGCGGCCTCGCCTACCAGCGTGGCGGTGCCGCCCTCGAAACGGCCACGACCGACGCCAGCGGCTTCTACAGCTTCACCGGCCTGGCGAACTCCAGCTACGTCGTCAAGGTCACCGACACCAACGGCAACGTGGTCGGCTTCGGTGCCACGTGGGAGAAGACCGAGGGATTGATCTCGGGACCGAATCCCGCGAACGCGATGGAAGTCATGGACCTCACCACCAGCCCCGGCACTGCCGCGACCACGAACGGCTCTCCGAACGTCGTCGGCACCGGAACCACGTTCGTCAGCAACTACAAACCCAACGATCCGATCCTCATCGGCGGCGTGCTGTTCACCATCCTCAGCGTCACCGACAACACGCATCTCGTCCTGACCACCACCGCGGGAACCACGGCCGCCGGCCAGGCGATCAGCTCGCCCGACGTTGACTACGGCTTCGCGCTGCTGTCATCGATTCCGACGCTCGTGAAGCTCACCTCGTTCGACGCGCAGCAGGACGGCGCCGACGTGCTCCTCCAGTGGCACACGAGCTTCGAGAACGACAACCTCGGCTTCAACATCTACCGGACCGTCGGCGGCACCACCGTCAAGATCAACGAACACGTCATCGCCGGTACCGCCTTCATCACGAAGGGCCATCCGAAGTCGGGTCACTCCTACCGCTTCGTGGACAAGCTTCCCTCGGCCAGCACGTTCGCGCAGTACTCGCTCGAGGACGTCGACACGCACGGCAAGTCGAAAACGAACGGGCCGTACACGCCTCGTATGGTGAATAACGGCGATCAGTTCGCCAACCAGCCGTTGTCTCCCACGCTGCCAAACCTCGTGACCTCCGATCCTCTGCTGGTGCCGGCCGACGGCATCGGCGCCGTGCAACCGTCCACGCTTCCGGCGCCGACCGCGGCACAAATCAGCCAGCAGCAGGACAACGCCAATACCGCCGGACTGAAGATCAGCATCACGAAGGAAGGGTGGTATCGCCTGACTGCCTCCGCGATGACCGCGGCCGGCTTCACGCCTCCCTCGGACGCGAAGAAGCTGGCGCTTTTCTGCGACGGCATCAAGCTGCCGATCGTCATCAACGGTTCGCAGGGCAACAAGTTCGGACCGAATGATTCGATCGAGTTCTACGCCCTCGGCCTCGACACTGCGTTGACCGCGTCGCGCACCTACTGGCTGCGCATCGATCACAACACCGAGCAACTCTCCACCAGCAGGAGCGGCGGCGGAACGCCAGCCGGCAGTGTGGCATTCACTTTCAAACGCTCCGACCGTACCCTTCTCGCCAGCGGCCTGACCGGTACCGGCGACGGCGGAGAGAATTTCTTCGGACCGCTGATCACCACCGAGCCGGTCTCGCAGGATCTCACCGTCGCCAACATCGACCCGGCAGGCGGCAACGCGTCGCTTCAGATCGTGATTCAGGGCGGCACCGACTCGATCCAGCATCAGGTGCGCGTCGAGATCCACGGCCAGCAACTCGGTACCGCGATCCTCGACAACGTCGAGCTGAAAACGTTCAGCTACTCGTTCCCGCAGAGTTTCCTCGCCAACGGCGCAAACGCGCTGACCCTGACGTCGCTCAACACCGACGATGACGTCAGCATCCTCGCTTCCGCCACGCTGACGTACCAGCATCTGCTCAAGGCCGACAACGGCCTGCTCGAGGTGAAGGTCGCCGGCTCGCAGCAGCTCACCGTCGACGGATTTACGAGCAACACGATCCGTGCGCTCGACATCACCGATCCATTCGCGCCGCGCGGCCTCGATGTCACGGTCACCCCGGCCGGCGGCGCGTTCAAGGCAACGTTCACGGCGCCGGCATCGGCGACACCGCGCACGCTTGTCGTCTTCTCCGGCGACCGCATCCTGACTCCCACTGCGGACTCATTGACGCTCAATGCAGTGTCGAGCTGGTCCGATCCTCACGGCCGTCAGGCGGATCTGATCATCATCACCAACTCCGCCTTCAGCGCCGCGGCCAACACGCTCAAATCCGCGCGCGACGCAGGCGGGACGCTCACGAATGTCGTCGACGTGGAAGACATCTACGACGAGTACAGCTTCGGCATCACCAGCCAGGAAGCGATCCGTTCGTTCCTCAGCTCGACGCGCAGTTGGACACGTGCCCCGAAGTACGTGCTGCTCCTCGGCGATGCCAGCATCGACCCGCGCAATTACCTCGGCCTCGGCTCGTTCAACTTCGTCCCGACCAGGCTTGTGCCGACGGTCTACTTCAATGCTCCGTCCGACGACTGGTTCACCGATTTCAACAACGACACGATTCCTGACCTGGCCATCGGCCGCATCCCGGTGAAGACCGCCGCCGACGCGAACACGGTCATCAACAAAATCGCCACCAGGACCACGCCGCTGACGACGTCGTCGCAGAACGCCGTGCTCATCGCCGACGTGCCGGAGACGTTCGATTTCGAGACCGAAGCCGCCGTGGCGAAGACGCTGCTGCCGCCGAGCTTCAACGTGCAGACGATCAACATCGGGTCTACGTCCACCGCGCACAACGACATCGTGAGCGGCTTCAACGCCGGACCGATCCTCGTTGATTACATGGGCCACGGCTCGGTGGAGATCTGGAGCTTCGATCTCTTCACTTCGAACGACGCCTCCACGCTCACCAACAGCGCGCACCAACCGTTCGTGATGGCCATGACCTGCCTGAACGGCTACTTCCACGATCTCTACACGGAGAGCCTGGCCACGGCACTGCTCAAGTCGCCGAACGGCGGCGCGGTCGCCGTCTGGGCATCGTCGACGCTGACCGAACCGTATCCGCAATTCCAGATGAACAAAGAGCTGCTCCGCCAACTCTTTGGCGCAACCCCGGTGACGATCGGCGACGCCGTCCGCGCCGCGAAACAGGCAACGCAGGACCTCGACGTCCGCCGCTCCTGGCTCCTCTTCGGCGACCCCTCGATGAAACTCACGAAGTAACGATGACCCGCCGGGCGGGCGAAAAACGCCCGCCCTGCAAACCTCGTTCGACGCCGGAGGCGGTTTCTTACGGCACCAGCGTTTCGACGCGATCGCGCGCGACAGCACTCGTGATAAGACGGCGATCGAGCGTGAGCAGGGTTGCGTCATTCGCTTCGGCGACAGCGACCAGATACGCGTCGGTGATCTGTTGATGACCGAGCAGGCGACGCATTGTGGCGTCCAGTTCCGCGATCGGCGGCAGAACATCAACATACGTGTGCTGCTCGTCCGCCGTGAGGCGGTTTAGCACGTCGAGCACCTCTCCGGGCTCTTTGCGAACATTGAAGATCGCCGGGTTCAAGGACAGCCGAATGAACCCGAGCTCAGTGAGAAGACAGGTCGCCCATCGCGGGACCGGACGCCGATCGAGCCGCTCGACAACGATCCCGTGAAATTGATGGTTCGGCCATGCGAGAGCCAGAAGCGCGTTCGTGTCGAGAAGGACGATGGGGCCTTCAGACGCCGCCATCTTCGTCCAGCGCCTTCTGAATCCGCGAAGCAGGGATGACGCCGGCTTCTTTCGGGACACTGAAGGTCGCAAAGCGTTCGCGTTTTCTGCGCGTGTCCGACTTCCGCTCGAACTCGATCGCCCTGCGCGCCATATCGGAGAGGATGCTGCCGATTTGCCGGCCAGTTGCTTGCGCGTTAGCCGCTGCCACTTCGTAGACGTCGTCGTCAATCGTTACGGTGGTGCGCATGATGCGATTCTAAACGGCCATGCGATTCGATCAAATTTCAAAGCGTGCCGCGTAAGGCCGCGAGTTTCTGCACGAACTTCGCGGGCTCGTATCGCTCGCGGTTCTTGATCTCCTCGAACAGGGCGTCGATGGCCGCGGTCATCGGACTCTTGAGAAGGCGCGGATTGCTGCGGGTTAGCGCGGCGGCGAGGCTTTGCAGGGCCAGCGCGGTTTGTTCGGCGGAGTGGACGTCGGCCGTCAGGAGGAAGTCGGTGTCGCCGGCGATGGTGCGCATCAATGCGCGGACGTCGTCGTCGCGCCAGCTCAGGGCGGCGATCTGCGGCGTAACACCGTCGATGATGCGCTTGGCGTCGACGGCGGCTTGTACGACGGCGTTCGGTTCATTCATGCGGGCCACGCGCGCGGCGATCAGTTG
>JBAVBF010000632.1:0-5252 GCA_049586115.1 Thermoanaerobaculia bacterium
ATCAGTACTTCAGCGCGCGGCAACAACAGCGCGAAGCCGCGCTCGCGGCGCGGATGCACGCGCGCGAGGGTGCGCGGTTGCAGCGCGACGTGGAGAAGAAACAGGCCGAGGCGACTCGCGCCGCTCCGGCGCCGGCGGCTGCCTCGGCGACGGAAAATATCGTCATCAGGCGCAAGCTCACCGACGCCGAGAAAGAGCAACTCCGGCAACACGAACGGCAGGCCACGCTCATCTTCGGCCAGAAGTTCAACGTCCCGCTGCGCAAAGAGGGGACCATCGTCGGCCACATTTCCGCGCAGGTGAGCACTCCCGAAGTCGTTCGCCGCGTACTGGGCGTGCACGGAGATGACGCCGACGAGATCACCTTCGCCGTCGATCGCGACAACAACGTCTACACGCGGACGCCCGACGACCGCAAGACGCTCGACGGCGCCGGGATTACCGATCGCGTCCTGAAGAATCGCCCGCTGAGCGATCTAAAAGAGTGGATCGTGGTCATGTCGCGCGATCCGCAAAGTGGACTTCGCGTCGGCGTGGCGCGGCCGGTTGGCGACAACCTCGAGGAGTTGCGCAAAACGGCCGGCAAGAACTTCGGCTACGGCATCGCGCTGATTTTCGTCGCACTGATCGGCATCGTGCCCATCGCCAATCACATGACCCGCGACGTGAATCTCGTCACGCGCGGCGCCGAAAGAATCGCTCAGGGCGATTTGATGACGCGCCTTCCCGTGAAGTCGAACAACGAGATCGGCCAGCTCGCCGCGGCCTTCAATCGCATGGCGCAGGATCTCAGCCTGCAGCAGCAGACCATCGTCGAGCAGGAGCGGACGCGGAAGGAGCAGGAGATCCAGCAGCGCATCCTGGAGCTCGAATACGACCGCAAATCGCTCGACCTCGAGGAAGCGCGCCGTTTCCAGCTGTCGATGCTGCCGAAGTCGGTGCCTGCGCATGATCGTTTCGATGTCGCAGTCTTCACATTGACCGCGGCCGAAGTCGGCGGCGACTACTACGACTTCCATGTCGCGCCGAATGGCGTTCTCACCGCGACCGTCGGCGATGCCACCGGCCACGGCGCAAAAGCGGGCACGATGGTGACGGTCGTCAAGGCGCTCTTCTCCGGCTACACGCCCGAGGTCATGCCCGCGCAGTTCCTGCGCGACGCTGCCGAAAAAGTGAAGCGCATGGACCTCGGACGCATGGCCATGGCGTTGCTCCTGGCGCGCTTCGATCGCAATCGCCTCACCGTCGCCTCGGCGGGCATGTTGCCGGGCTACGTGCACCGCGCGAGGAATGGCAAGATCGAGGAAGTCGCGCGCGGCGCCACGCCACTCGGCACCCTCGGCGCCGACTATCACGACGTCTCGATCGACCTGAACGCCGGCGACACGGTGCTCTTCATGACCGACGGTTTCCCCGAACTGCAGAACGCGACTGGCCAGCAACTCGGCTACGCCGCCGCGATCGACGAATTCATCGCCGCCGCCAACGGCGCTACCGCGGACGACGTGATCGCCTCGCTCGCCGCCGCCGCGAAGCGCTGGAACGGCGAGCGCCCGCCGAACGATGACGTGACGTTCGTGGTCGTCCGCGCGAAGTCTGCGTGAGACAATCCGCCCGATGTCTCCCCGGGTTTCGGTCATCATCGCCACCTATAACTGGAGCAACGTTCTCCCGTACTCGATCGGCAGCGTGCTGCGGCAGACGATGCAGGATTTCGAGATTCTCGTCGTCGGCGACGGCTGCACGGATGACTCGGAAGCGGTCGTTGCCGCGATCGGTGATCCGCGAATCCGCTGGTTCAACCTGCCCGAAAACACGAGCCATCAGAGCAGTCCGAACAACGAAGGACTGCGTCAGGCGCGCGGCGAGCTCATCGCCTACCTCGGCCACGACGATCTCTGGCTGCCGCATCACCTCGAGGCGCATGTTGCCGCTCTCGATCCCTCCAATGTCGCGATGACGTATTCGCTGCTCATCGCCGTCACCCCGGACGCCACGGAGCCGCGGCCGGTGAGGCCGAACCCGGAGGACGGCTCGTGGTCGCCACCATCATCTACGGTTCATCGCCGTTCCGTCACCGCGGCGCTTGGCGGATGGCGTGACTATCGCAAGATCGACGTTCCGCCGGAGATCGACCTGTGGCGGCGAGCGCGCGCCGCCGGATATGAATTCAAGTTTGTACCGCGGCTCACGGCGATCAAGTTTCCCGCGTCGGCACGCCGCGACGTCTATCGGATGAGACCGAGCCACGAACAGGCGGCGTGGAGTGCGCGCATCGCCTCGGAGCCGGATCTCGAGCCGAATCTGTTGGCCGAGATCGTGGCCGGACGGGGGATTGTGAGCCGTCTGAACGATCGCGAATTGGTCCGCCAGCTGATTCCGGAGCTGTTCGCTCGCGCGGGCCGGCGGCTGCGCCGGCCGTTGACGTTGCTGGCGTCGCTCTGGCCGCGGAAGGGCGCGGTGATCAACAGCGTTCGCCGTTTCAAGGGCTTATAAATCAAGGAGATCCGATGCTTCCTGGCGCACGCAAAGACACGCAGTTGGTGACGAAGGAGTGGGAGAAAATCGAGGAGCAGATCGACGGCGTTGTCGTGCGCGAAGTCCGTCACGTTCCGCGCGATCATGGCGTGATCACTGAGATCTTCCGGCCGGAATGGGATCCGACCGGCCTCCCAATCGTGCACATCTATCAATCGCGGCTCTTTCCCGGCGCGATCGGCGCGTGGAGTTGTCACGCGAAAACGGTCGATCGTCTCTTCATCAATCAGGGCCATCTGAAAGTTGTGCTCTTCGACGGACGGGAGGAGAGTCCGACGTATCGCCGCGTGGTCGAATTGCATAGCGGCGACGCGCGGCCGGCCTTCATCGTCCTTCCCACCGGTGTCTGGCACGGACTGCAGAACCTCGGCTCGTCCGACGCGCTGGTGATCAACTGTCCGACGAAGGCCTACAACTACGAGGACCCCGATCACTACCGCCTTCCGTTCGACTCTCCGGAGATTCCGTACTCGTGGCCGGTGAGCGCGTCGTCGCGTCTGCGTTCCGACGCGCGCTGACTGTCATCCTGAGCCGCCGGAGGACGGCCGAAGGACCTCCTCAGTGCTTGCCTCGCGCATGAGTCGCCAGCCAGCCGGGTTAGCAGGGTGGGGATCCTTCGACCGTCCTCCCGGCGGCTCACGATGCCAGTGCGTTAGACTCCACCGCCATGCCGACACCGTACGAAAGCGCCAAACTCATCCTCCAAATCTTCGAAATGCGCCGCGAGCCCGTTCTTCGCGAGGCGCGTTTGTGGTTCATCCGCGACTTCAATCCCGAAACGATCGACGATGTGAAAGCCGCGCTGGCCGGTCCGCACAATCCGCATGTGCGGATGGTGGTCGGCTACTGGGACATGGCCTGTTCGCTCGTCACGCACGACGCCATCGATCGCGAGATGTTCCTTGACGCGAACGGCGAGATCTTCGCCACGTTCGCGAAGTTCCAGCACCTGCTCCCGGAAATCCGCCAGATCGCCGCTGGCCCCGGATTCGGCAAACACATCGAGCAGGTGGTGATGTCGGTGCCCGGCGTCGAGGAACGCCTGGAGATGTTGCGCCAGCGCTTCCGCGCCATGGCCGCCGCGGCAGCAGCAGCCGCCGGAAACTGAGCGCTACGTTTTCGCGGCTTCGATTTTCAGCTCCTTCCGGCGAAGGAACTCATCGAGCGGTCCTATCGATTTGCGCATCAGAAACTCGGAGTGGCCGCGCACGACATAGTCATCCAGCTCGCCGACGAGTTTGTATCCGAGGCGTTCGTAGAGTCGGCGGGCGCGCGGATTGATCGAGGAGACGCAGAGAAAAACATTCGGGAACTCAGCAAAAATGCGTTCCTGGGCGAAGGCGACGAGCTTCGTTCCGATGCCGCTGCTTCGCGCCTCGGCGGCCACGCAGACGACCTGGATGTATCCGACGAACGCGCCCTGCACGACGATGATGATGAATCCGCGCACGATGCCCTCCTCGCGCGCCACCCACACGTCCCCCATCGGATTCGTCACGCGCGCCAGGCATTGCTCGAACGTGCGGCCAAAGAAAACCCACGGATCGCTCGACGCCATCATGCCGGCGCACGCACGCGCCTCGGCGTCGCCATGCAGCCGTCCGATTTCCAGCTCTTTCATTACGCCGGAGTCTACGCGATGATGCGCGGATGAAAAACGCGGGACGTCCTCAGCCCGGCGAATACGCCAGCGATTACCAGCGCTACATCGACCTTGCCACCGAAGACGACGTCGTGGCCGCGCTCGACGCGCAGTCGCACGAGACCGCCACGCGCCTCGGCGGCATCTCCGAGCAGCAGGCCGCGTATCGCTACGAGCCGGACAAGTGGAGCGTGAAACAACTGGTCGGACACGTCATTGATGGCGAACGCATCTTCGCGTATCGCGCGTTGCGCATCGCGCGCGGCGACACGACGCCGCTGCCGGGATTCGATCAGGACCCGTACGTTGCCAACGCAGCCTCCGACGATCGCCCGATCGCGGACCTCGCCGGGGAGTTTGCAGCATTGCGCAAAGCAAACGTGATGATGCTCCACGCGTTGCCGGAGGAAGCGTGGAGCCGGGTCGGAACAGCTAGCGACAACGCAATCAGCGTCCGCGCCCTGGCGTTCATCCTCCTCGGCCACGAGCGTCACCACATGCGCATCCTGCGCGAGCGCTATCAACATACGTGATCGCGGTCGAGCCTGAACCCCGCATCGTCACTCGGCTTGACTGCGTCCAGCCGTCAGTCATGGGCATCTGCGCCGCCTTCACAGACGCGATGAGCTGACGTGCGACTGGTCGCCTCCACTTCGCGACTACGAGTGTACGAGCACGACGAGCTATGCCGACTGGCTGGCGTTGCCCCATCCCGCGGCGAAGCGGTTCACACTCATCGGAGGCAGGACGCTTCCAGTGACGAAACCGCGCATGCCATGGTTCGCCAGCATTCAGGATCTCGGCCGGCGGCTGCAATCGGACGGCGCATTTGCTCCGGGAGCGGGTCCGAGCCGACCCGACGCGCTCATCGGAGATAAAAACCGATGATCTGTTGTCCACTGAGCGTGTTCTGGTTCAGGACATTGGCATTCTCCAGTTGCTCGCCGATGTTCACGGCGCCGCCGACGTCATGATCGAGCCGCATTCGCGCCGCAACGAGTCCGGCGAGTTGACGAAGAACCGAGGGGAGGAAGATCCGCCGTTGCCTTGCCATGTGAAAGGAACGGTCACC
>JBAVBF010000633.1:0-1509 GCA_049586115.1 Thermoanaerobaculia bacterium
CCAGGCATAGGGGAACGCCGAACCGTAGGCGACGCCCGACCCGATGGTTTGAATCGTGGCCGCGTTGGCCGTGATCGCGCCGACCGTCCAGACGATGCCGCTCGTCGGTGCGGAGCCGAGTTTCGCGCTCAGCGTGTACACGGAGCTGGCGGGGAGGTTCGCCTTCGTGACCATGACTCCGATTCCATTCGGCGATGTGAGCGTCCACGACGAGGCGCCGGGGGTGATCGTGAAACCAGCCGGAGCCGCGCCACCCTTGCTGATGGTGCCGAGGGCAAGCGATGCCGTAGAGGTTCCGCACAAGGTGCACGTGCCATCAGTCGTTTCCACGGTCAGACTGATCGAGCTGGCGACCGTTCCGGTGACGGTGAGTGTGCCGGCAGCATTTTCGACGGCCATCGCAAATGTCGGAACGGCAAGAACTGCAACTACGAAACAACCCATGATGAATTTATGCATTTGTATTTTCCTCTTTCTTTTGTTTCTGACGGACTCCCTTCTCACGGACTGCGCCAAGCGCGGCATCGGCACAAGTGCCATGTGCGCAGTTATTTGCGTTTTGCCGACTGCAATCGTGCCGTGTGGATTCGACACGTCTGTCTGGTTTGTGGACGGACTGGAACGGCTCGCTGATCCCTTATCCCGCCGTTACGTGACAACCGGCCACCCAACGCGATCGCCAGATCGTGAGCAATGGCCGCCGCCGGAGTTCGCAGCCGCAGGGCGATTTCCGGGGGGGCCGCTACTCCCTCAGTGAATGAATCAGCTTCATACCGTGCTGTTGTCGACCTTGCTGTCGCGTAAGGTCACAACCATCGTTCACGAAGTCCGCGACCTGGCGCAGATGATCGAAGAGGAGCCCGACCTGTCCGAACATGAACGCGCCGCGCTGCTCCGCGCCACGCGGCGCATGCTGGCCGAGGCGGACGCGGTTCTCGGCTGGATCTCCCAGGTACCGTTGAGCGGAGCCCGGAACTGAACGCCTACTCAACACCCGCCGAGCATTGCGACATCGGCGGACACGTTCCCTGCTGCGGACGAATATCGCGATTGGCAGCGAAGCAGAAATTCTCGACGAAGTTCTTCGAGTACTTTTTCACGACGTCGGCGGGGATGTCTTTCGGCGTCAGCTGGTGGAAGGCGAACGTGATCGCGCCGTTCGCGCTGACCGTGCCTAGGAGATAGCCGTAGACGTCGGTGCGAACGTTCGGACCGGGCGTGGCCGTCTCCGGCAAGCGATAGCGGATCGCGCCGGAGGTGCCGACGATCCATCCCGGCAGCACGCCGCCGTTCTTGCGCCAGTAATCGCTGTCGTAGACGTTGTCCATGACGAAATGCGAGTGGCTGGACAGCACATAGACCTGCTTCCTGCTTTTGTCGCGCAACGCCAGCATGAGGTTGTAGACCTCGCGCCCGGTCGTCTGCTGCTGCGGATAGTTGCCCATGCTGTGGCCGCACGAACGGCTGTCGGGGAGCGCCGCGTGCATGCCGAGGACGACGGTGCGGATC
>JBAVBF010000634.1:0-9661 GCA_049586115.1 Thermoanaerobaculia bacterium
GAGAAGCCCGACGCGGATCGTTTTTTCTTTTGGTTTAGGTGCCATCGTTTTTTACCGAACCGTTTTCCTGAGTTGCCAGATTTCAAAGAGGCGGCTGCGCCGCGGTAACCGCTGAGGCTTTCAGGAATTCGCGCAGCACCGGATGCTCCGAGGTGCGCGCTTCTTCCATCGTCCCCACCCACTCGAACACGCCTTTGTTGAGAAAGGCGATGCGGTCGCCGACGGAAAACGCCGACTGGATGTCGTGCGTGACGACGACCGAGGTGACGTTGAGTTTCGACTGCAGATCGATGATCAATTCGTTGATTTTCTGCGATGTGATTGGGTCGAGCCCCGTGGTCGGCTCGTCGTAGAGAATCATCTTCGGATCGAGCACGATGGAACGCGCCAGTCCGACGCGCTTGCGCATGCCGCCGGAGAGATCGACCGGCATGAGGTTCTCGGTGTTCGGCAGATTCACGAGCCCGAGCTTCTCTTTGACGGCACGCGCGATCTCTTCCTCCGACATCTCCGCATGCTCGCGCAGCGGAAAGGCGACGTTCTCGAAGACGTTCATGGAGTCGAAGAGCGCGCCACTCTGAAACAGCATCCCGAACTTTTTTCGCACGCGGTACAGCTCTTCCTCGGGATGATCGGTGATGTCTTCATCCTCGACGATGACGCGTCCGCTGTCGGGCGCTTCCAGTCCGAGCATGTGCCGCAACGTGACCGACTTGCCGCTTCCCGATCCGCCGAGGATGACCAGCACTTCGCCGCGGTAGACCTTGAGGTCGGCGCCGCGCAGCACCTGCTTGTTTCCGTACGCTTTGTTGACGTCGCGAAACTCGACGAAGAGATCGCGCGCATGCCGCCGTCGATCGGGCGTTTCGCGCGGCTCGGCGCGGCGGTCGGGTGCGATGGTTTCAGTCATCAGAAGATGAAGAGGAAAACTTTCGTGAGGAAGAAGTCGAGGATCAAGACGGTGATCGATGCGGTGACGACCGTGGCGGTGGTGGAACGGCCGACGCCGTCCGCGCCGCCGGTGGTGCTCAGTCCGTTGTAGCAGGCGATCAGCCCGATCGTGAATCCGAAAAAGAAGGTCTTGCCGACGCCCGATGCAAGGTCGTTGTATTTAACGGTCTCGATGACGCTGCGGATGTAGAAGTTGGAGCTGAGGTGCAGGCTGCCGACGGCGATGACCAACCCGCCGAGGATGCCGATGAAGCACGCCAGCAATGTGAGGAGGGGCATCATGATCGTCGTCGCCAGCACGCGCGGCACGACGAGCTTGCGGACGGGATTCGTGGCCAGCGCGCGCAAGGCGTCGATCTGTTCGGTGACTTTCATCGTGCCGAGCTCCGCCGCGATGCCGGCGCCGACGCGGCCGCCGACCATGAGCGCCATCAGCACCGGTGCGAGCTCGCGAATCAGCGACAGCGAAACGACTTTGCCGATCAGCAGCGCGCCGCCAAAATCGGCGAGCGAGTACGCGGTCTGCAGCGCGAGCACCATCCCAATGAAGAGTGAGGTGATGGCGACGATGGAGATCGATCGAACGCCGATCTGATCGAACTGCGCGATGACCACACCACGATCGATCGGTCCGCGGATGAATTGCTGGATGGTCTGCTGAGCCAGGTCCGCGACGCCGCCGAGGTAGTAAAAGGCTTCTTCGCCATGCCGCTTAAGCCGGTCGACGATCGCGTTCCCGCGCTCGACCAGCGTCGGCGAGGCCGGCTTCGGGGTGGTGTTGGTTTCGAGGATGGAGGTCAAAGCGTGCGTGATGCTACTAAAGGTTAATTGAGAAGCGGCCTTTTATACTTTCGAGCCTCAAAGTATAATTCGCAACCGCTTAGATGTACCTGAGTATATGAACCCGACCGACTTTACTGCTCCGGCAGCGGGACGGATCGTCAGAACGAGCGACGGCGCTGCCGCATTCGTGCCGAGCCCGCTTCCTCCTGATTTGGCGCTTTCGTGGGAAATGCTCAACGCGATCACTCGCGCTGAACGCGCTGTTGCGAATCTTCGCGGCGTTGGCGCTACGTTGCCAAACCCGCATCTGCTCATCGCTCCTTTCGCGCGGCGCGAAGCGGTGCTGTCGAGCCGCATCGAGGGAACACAAGCGTCGGTCGGCGACTTGGTCGCGTACGAAGCAGGCAACATTCCAGCGGATGCTGCCGATGTCCATGAGGTGGCGAACTATGTTGCGGCTCTCGACTACGGTCTGGAGCGGCTGAAGTCGTTCCCACTAAGCCTCCGCTTCATTCGTGAAGTTCACGAACGGCTGATGCGCGGCGTTCGCGGCGGCAGCAGCAATCCCGGCGAGTTCCGGCATCTGCAGAACTGGATTGGCGCGCCGGGCTCGCGAATCGCCGACGCGAAATACGTTCCGCCACCGGTTCCCGACATGCACGAGGCGCTCGACGCGTTCGAGAAGTTTCTGCATGCGCCGTCGCACCTGCCGGCATTGATCCGGTTCGCACTCATCCACTATCACTTCGAGGCCATTCATCCATTTCTCGATGGCAACGGCCGGCTAGGACGACTCCTGATCACGTTTCTCTTTCACACGGAGGAATTGCTCGATCATCCATTGCTCTATCTCAGCGGATTTTTTGAACGGCATCGCGATGACTACTATCGCTTGCTTCTCAATGTCAGCCAGCACGGCGAGTGGGAAGAGTGGATCGCATACTTTCTGAGCGCTGTGACTGAGCAGGCGAGTGACGCCGTTCGCCGCGCCAGCACGCTGCTCGCCCTCCGGCAGGAGTATCGTAAACGCACAACCTCGGCTCGCAGTTCCGCACTTCTCGGCGCGATGATCGATCGTCTATTTGCGCTGCCGGCGATCACGATCACTGCCGCCGCGCGCGAACTCGACGTGACCTATCGAGCAGCAAAGATGAACGTTGAGAAACTCGTCGCGACCGGAATTCTCGCGGAGCCCGTGACGGGCCGGAATCGCGTCTACATGGCCCGCGAGATCATTGACTTGCTCGAAGCGTCATAGCTACTGCCCCCCGAAAATCGACCGGAGCAACTTCTTTAGCCCGTGCTCCTCTTTCTTCTTCGGTTGCTGCTGTGGCGCTGGTGACGGTCCGGCGGGATTCGGGACGAGACCTTCGTTCTGCGCCTGGGAGGGCTCCGTGTTGTCGCGCCAGAACGGGCTCGGCTCGCCGCTGCCGGCGTGGAGTGGGCATACCGAGGTCGGCTCGGTGCCGGCTACGAAGATCTCGTCCTTTGTTTGCGGGCAGTACGGCGTGGCCAGCATCCCCGACTGCGGATCGATCTGGCGATCGATGACATCCTCGGGGCGTTTCCAATCGACGTCCGGAATCAGGCCGCTGACGCGATTCATGTTGTTCGTCCAGATCGGGACGCACGCGTCGCCGCCGGCCAGCCGGATGCTGTGGCCGTCGTCGAAGCCGAGCCAGACCAGCGAGAGAATGCGCGGCGAGTAGCCGATGAACCATGCGTCGCGGTAGCTGCTCGTCGTTCCGGTTTTGCCGGCGAAGGGACGTTCGAAACCCTGCAGCCGCGCCTTGCTCGCGGTGCCGAATTCGAAGACGCCTTTGAGCACGTCGTTCATCACGTAGCAGACGCTGGCCGGCGCCACGCGCTTCATCTTCACTTCGCGAGACTCCAGCAACTTTCCCTCGGCCGTCGACACGGCCAGGATCGAGATCGGTTCCGCTTTTACGCCGAGGTTCGCGAAGGCGGAGTAGGCGTAAGCGATTTCGAGCGGGGTCACCTCGAACGATCCGAGCGACACCGACGGATATGGCTCGAGGTGACTCTCGATGCCGATCGTGGCCGCGGTCTTGATCACGTTCCTCACGCCCACGTTCATCGCTGCGCGCACGGCGGGGATGTTGTACGAATGCGCAAGCGCTTCGCGGACGGTGACCTGGCCGTGATAGCGAAGGTCGTAGTTCTGCGGCGTCCAGACCGAGTTGCCGGTGCGGATGCTGATCGGCGAATCATCGAGCACCGTCGTGGCCGTGAAGGCCTGCTGCCCGCGCGCCGGATCCATCGCCGTCGCGTAGACGAACGGTTTGAAGAGCGATCCCGGTTGCCGCCGCGCCTGAATCGCGCGATTGAACTGCGTCTTCGAATAGCTTCGGCCGCCGACCAGCGCTTTCACGTATCCGGTGCCGGGCTGGATGGTGAGGATGACGCCTTCGAGCGGCGTCGGCGACTTGCGCAGATACGAATAGCGTTTATTAAGCGCTTCGATGCCGCTGTCGAGCGACTGCTCGGCCGAGCGTTGCATGATCGTGTCGAGCGTCGTGAACACGCGCAGCCCCTCGGTGCGCAACTGCGTCTCGGGATACGTTTCCTTCAACTGCTTCAGCACGAGGTCGACGAAGAATGGCGCGCTGCGCGACGTCTTCGGAAAGCGCGACGTCGTCATCGGCGACGCCACCGCCTGCTCGTACTCCGTATCGCTGATGTAGCCCTGCTCCTTCATCAATTGCAGCACGGTGTCGCGGCGGCCTTTGGCGCGATCGGGATGCGTCAGCGGCGAGAGCACATTCGGTGAGCGAATGATGCCGGCGAGCGTGGCCGCCTCGGGGAGCGTCAGGTACGTCACGTGTTTTCCGAAGTAGACCTGCGAGGCCTGCTCGACGCCGGAGATTTGCACCGCGCCGTTCTGGCCGAGGTAGATCTCGTTGAGATAGGCCTCGAGGATCTGCTGCTTGCTGTAGCGCGCTTCCAGCAGCACCGCCTCCAAGGCCTCATGCAGCTTCCGCGTCAACGCACGCTCCGGACTCAGATAAAAATTCTTGATGAGCTGCTGCGTCAGCGTGGAGCCGCCATGCGTCATGTTCTTGTTGCGGATGTCGGTCACCAGCGCGCCCATCGTGCCGCGGATGGAGATCCCTTCGTGGTGGTAGAAGTTCTTGTCCTCGGTGGCGATGATCGCTTCGCTGACAAACTTCGGAACCGTGGCCAGCGAAACCGGCACACGGTCCTCCATCTCGTTGTTGTAGATCGACGTGATCAGCTCCGGCTCGATGCGGATGCCGCGCAACGCGACGCCGTCGTCGAGCCGCTTGATCGCGCGAATCGTCCCGCCGTCTATCTCGATTGCCACCGGCAGTGCGCGGAACTCGATGTCCGGATACTCGAAGTTCTGCAGGTAGATTTCGAGCGAATTTCCAGCGTAGCGGTACTCGCCGGGATTGGTCACGCGCGCCGCGACCTCGTGATAGCCGACGTGGTTCAGCTTCGGCTCTAGCAGTGCCCGAGGAATGGTCATTCCCGGAACGAGCGGGGTGGCATCCGAATAGATCCGGCTGGGCAAATCCCACCGCCGGGTCGCATCAAATTTCTTGGTGATGACGACGTACGTGTAGCCGACGAACGCCAGGAAGCCGACGAAACAAAGCATGACGAGAAACGCAATCCCCGCCGAGTGCCGCCAAAGAAAATCCTTAATCCGGGAACGAGTAGCCATCGAAGTGAGGGTACCAACAAATCATGGCGACGCGATGGCAGAACGAGGGGTGCGCGGGACGGAAAAACCTCATCGGCGACGCCTCAACTTTGTTGATCGCCAGCCGTACTAAGCAACGGTGACCAGGCTCCAACCCCGCACCTTCTTCGGCGACACGAAGCGTCGTCTGCAGACGGCGTCATTCGAGTATGCCGACCGGATTGCGCTCGTCCCGGATCGCGAGGTCCCGCAGCATTCGCATTCCGAAGCGCATTTCGTGTTGGTGCTTCGCGGGACGTACATCACCGAGGCGGGGAACGCGGGCCTGTGCGGACCGGGGACCTTCATCTTCAATCCGGCCGGGACGAGTCACCGTGATCGCTTCCAGAGTGATCTCGGGCGCTTCTTCACAATCTCAATGGGTCCAGAGCTGACGGCACAGTTGGCAAACGGTCCGGCCACGACGATATCCACGCCTGACCTCGTGCTGGCTGCGAATCGCGCGCATGGCGAATTGCTCCGCGGAGCCGCACTCTCCGATCTCGTCCTCGAAGACCTCGGGCTCGAGCTTCTCGCGCGGCTGTCGCGAACGAACGTGCCGGGAGACCGGCAGCCGCCGCAATGGCTGGTGCGCGTTCGCGATTCGATTCAGGATCGCTGCATGGAGAAGATTACTGTCCGCGAACTCGCGGCGGAGGCTGGCGTGCATCCAATCCATCTGGCGAGGACGTTTCGTCATTTCTTCGACTGCGCGCCGAGCGAGCACCTCCGCCGTTGCCGGATTGAAAGGGTCCGCCTCCTTCTCGCAACCACCGACACACCGCTGGTGGATCTCTCGGCCGAAGCCGGCTTCAACGATCAAAGTCAGCTGACCAACGCCTTCCGGCGGTTGATGGGCGTTCCGCCGGGCCAGTACCGGCGTTCATTCACTTCGTGAATGTTTCGTCCGCACAAGACGGTGCGCATTGGCAGGTCTATGTTGGCGGCATGCGCCACTTGCTGACTGCCCTTCTCCTCCTCGCCACTTTCGCATTTCCCGCGTTCGCCAGCGACTGGCAGACAGCCGATCCTGCATCGGCCGGTCTGAATCCCGCCAAACTCGAGGCGATGACGGCCGCGATCAAAGCGGGCAACTTCAAAAACATCACCAGCGTATTGATCGAGCGTCACGGAAAACTCGTCTACGAGGCTTACTTCGACGCCGATGGCGTGGACGGATTGCGCAACACCCGCTCCGCCACGAAGACGATTACCGGCATGCTGGCCGGCATCGCCATCGATCGCGGGCAGCTGGCCGGCGTCAGCACGCCCATCCTCCCTTTCTTCAAAGACAAGCAGCCGTTGGCGAATCCGGACAAGCGCAAGGCGCAGATCACCGTCGAGGACCTGCTGACCATGAGCTCCCTCCTCGAATGCGACGATTGGAACGACAAATCGCGCGGCAACGAGGAGGCGATGTATCTGATCGAGGACTGGAGCCGCTTCTATCTCGATCTGCCCATCAAAGGGTTTCCGGCGTGGACGAAAAAGCCGGCGGACTCTCCGCACGGCCGCGCCTTCAGCTACTGCACCGCCGGCGTCTTCGTCCTCGGCCGAGTGATCGAGCGCGCCACGAAGACGCCGATCCCCGACTTCGCGAACCGCTATCTCTTCGAGCCGCTCGGCATCCGGAAAGCTGAGTGGCAGTTCTCCCCGCTCGGCGAGGCCATGACCGGAGGCGGACTTGCGCTCCGCAGCCGCGACCTGCTCAAGCTCGGCCTGCTCTACCTGAACGGCGGCAAATGGGAAGGAAAACAGATCGTCCCTGCGACCTGGGTAGCCGCCTCAATTCAACCGCACGCCCGCGTCGACGACGACAACGAATACGGCTACCTGCTTTGGATGCGCGCCTTCCGAAAAGACGATCCGGCCAGTTTCGCCTGGTACATGAGCGGATCCGGCGGCAACAAGATCCTGGGGTTCCCCGCGCTGGACATGGCGGTGGTCATCACCACCACCAACTTCAACATCCGAAACGCCCACCCTCTAACGGAGCAACTCCTCGCAGAGCATGTCCTCGCGGCAGTCGAGAAGTAGCTCATCGACGACCCGCGACGCTGGCTTCTACCCGGGCCAGACCCAATCGCGAATCTCCGGCAAGTCGTCACCGAACTCGCAGACGTACTGGCGGTGCTCGACCAGCTTGTCGTGCATCTCCTGCTTCACGTGCGCGTAGCGCGTGCCGAGGCCGGGGACGCGGTCGATGACGTCGATGACCAGGTGAAAGCGGTCGAGATCGTTCAGCACGGTCATGTCGAACGGCGTGGTGGTGGTCCCTTCCTCTTTGTAGCCGCGCACGTGCAGGTTGTCGTGATTCGTGCGGCGGTAGGTGAGGCGATGGATCAGCCACGGGTAGCCGTGGAACGCGAAGATGACCGGCTTATCGGCGGTGAAGAGCGAATCGAAATCGCGGTCGGATAATCCGTGCGGATGCTCGCCGGGCGGTTGCAGCGTCATCAGGTCGACGACGTTGACGACGCGGATCTTCAGCTCCGGGATGCGTTCGCGCAGGATGGAGACGGCGGCCAGCGTTTCGAGCGTCGGAACGTCGCCGGCACAGGCCATGACCACATCCGGCTCGCTGTCGCGATCGTTGCTCGCCCACTCCCACATCCCGATTCCGGCGGCGCAGTGTTTCGTGGCCGCATCGACGTCGAGGTACTGCAGCGCGGGCTGCTTGCCGGCGATGATCACGTTCACGTAGTTGCGGCTGCGCAGGCAGTGATCGACGACGGAGAGCAGCGTATTCGCGTCGGGCGGCAGGTAGACGCGCACGACTTCCGCCTTCTTGTTGACGACGTGATCGATGAAACCGGGATCCTGGTGGCTGAAACCGTTGTGATCCTGCCGCCAGACGTGCGAGGTGAGCAGGTAATTCAACGACGCGATCGGACGGCGCCACGGAATGTGCCGCGTCGTCTTCAGCCACTTTGCGTGCTGGTTGAACATCGAGTCGATGATGTGAATGAACGCCTCGTAGCAAGAGAAAAAACCGTGGCGGCCGGTGAGCAGATAGCCTTCGAGCCACCCCTGGCAGAGATGCTCGCTGAGCACTTCCATCACGCGGCCTTCGTGCGCGATGTGTTCGTCGGTCGGCAAAATCGTTCCGGTGAAAATGCGGTCGGTTGCTTCGAAGATCGCGCCGAGACGGTTGGAGGCAGTTTCGTCGGGACCGACGATGCGGAAGTTCTCGGGATTCTCTTTGATGACGTCGCGCAGAAAGTTGCCGGCGATCCGCGTCGCTTCGTTCAGCGACGTCGCCGGCGTCTTGACCTCGATCGCATACTTGCGAAAATCGGGCATGCGCAGATTGCGCAGCAGCAGCCCGCCGTTCGCATGCGGATTCGCACCCATGCGGCGCTCGCCCCGCGGCGCGAGTTCCGCGAGCTCCGGCAGCAGCGTTCCGTTCGCGTCGAACAGCTCCTCCGGCTTATAGCTCTGCATCCAATCCGACAGCAGTTTCACGTGCGCCGGTTTCTTCGCCAGATCGGCGAACGGAACCTGATGCGATCGCCACGTTCCCTCGGTCTTCAGTCCGTCCACTTCCTTCGGACCGGTCCACCCTTTCGGCGTACGAAGGACGATCATCGGCCAGATCGGACGCGTGCTGAATCCGTTCGTGCGTGCGTCGTTCTGGATGTTTGCGATGTCGTCAAACGCCTCATCCAGCGTTGCCGCCATCAACGGATGCATCACCTCGGGATCATCGCCTTCGACGAAGTACGGTTTGTAGCCGTAGCCGGTGAAGAGATCGCGCAACTCGTCATTGCTGATGCGCGCGAGCACCGTCGGATTGGCGATCTTGTACCCGTTCAAGTGCAGGATCGGCAGCACCGCGCCGTCGCTGACCGGATTGAGAAACTTGTTCGAGTGCCAGCTCGCCGCAAGCGGACCCGTCTCCGCTTCGCCGTCGCCGACGACGCACGCGGCGATGAGGTCGCGATTGTCGAAGACCGCGCCGTACGCGTGCACGAGTGCGTATCCGAGCTCGCCCCCTTCGTGAATCGATCCCGGCGTCTCCGGCGCGACGTGACTCGGAATCCCGCCCGGAAACGAGAATTGCTTGAACAGCTTCTGCATCCCCTCGGCGTCGCGCGCGATGTGCGGATACATCTCGCTGTACGTTCCTTCGAGGTAGGTGTTCGCGACCAATCCCGGCCCGCCGTGGCCCGGACCGGCGATGTAGATCATGTTCCGATC
>JBAVBF010000635.1:0-3463 GCA_049586115.1 Thermoanaerobaculia bacterium
ACAGCGCCCGCATGCTGGATGGCTCGCTGCTGAGCGCGCACGTTCCGTACCTTCCTGGCGTCCACCTTCTTCTGTGGCTCGGCGGACAACTGGCCGTGCGCTCCGCTCTTCCCGTCGCGTTCTGCTACAAAGTTTTTCCCTGCCTGTTCGACAGCCTCATCGCGGTGCTGATTGCGAGCGCGCCCGGAGAGCGAATCCGCGCGCGGCGGCTCGGATACCTCTATGCATTCGCGCCCGTGCCCGTAATCGTCTCGGCGTTGCACGGGCAATGGGACAGCGTTTTTCTCTACTTCCTCATCCTGTCGATTTTTCTTCTTCGCCTCGGTACGCGCAGCGGCGACATCTTCGCGGGCGTTGCATTTGTCCTTTCCGTCATCGCGAAACCGGTCGCCGTGCCGCTCCTCCTCTTTCTCTTTCCGGCGCCGTGGCTGCTCTTCGGCCGCCGCTACGATCGCGGCGCACGCATTCGCACGGTCACGCTGATCGTTTCGATGGCAACGACGACTGCTGCGTATCTCCTGCTGCTGCTGGCGATGGGCACACGGCTCGGCGTCGCGGAAGTCCGATTCATCGTCGGCTACGCGCAGCACGGCGTGCAGTTGATGGGTTTTCCGATGTTCAACGACGTCCCGCGTTCCATCGGACTGGCATCGCTGGTCCTGTTGCTGCCCGCGTATTGGTCGGGCAGGGTGCCGCGCGAGCGCGCCATGCTCCTTTTCTTCGCGTTCGTCCTGGGCATGTGCGGTTCCGCTCCGCAGTACCTGATGTGGATCGTGCCGTTCGCGATCCTGTCGTTCGATCTGGCCTTTGCGGCGCTGTACAACTTCGTTTGCGCGATCACTCTGGTCCTGTATTACCAGGCTCCCGGAACGCTGGGCCGCAACCTCGAAAACCTCGGCACCTACGCGCCGCTGCGGCACTTTGCCTGGCTCGCGCCGTCGATGACGACTCTTTCGGAGAAATCGCAGATCGTGTTTTATAGCGGCGACGTGATCATTCCGCTGATGGCAATCGCCTTCTTCGTCATCGTCGTGCTGCAGATCGTGCGTCGCCGGCCGCGGTTCGCCGGGACGATGGTTGTCAGACAGCTCGCTGCTGGTGTCCCGCTCCTCGTCGTGGTCCTACTGCTCGGCGCAGGCTGCGTGTGGGCGAAGCTGCAGCCGTCGATCACCGGCGCTGCGTTCACGAGGCGGGTCCGCGGCCGGATCGAGAGCGAGTACTGGTGCGTGCGATTCGTCGAGATCAATCCGCACAACCCGAAGGCGCCGGTTTGGGTCATGCCGTCGTACGCCGATCCGGCCATCACGGCGCGGCCGGTGAACGCCTTCACGATCGGAATCGGCTGGACATTTCTCTGGACCGTCGCTGCCTCGGCCATGGCGTTCCGCATGCGTGAGACGGCGAGCTGATGATGCCGGCGCTTTCGATCGTGATGCCGGTCTACAACGAAGCCGACGCGCTCGAAGGCGTCGTTGCGGAGTGGGTGGCCATGCTCGACGCCGCGTCGATCGATTACGAGTTGCGCATCTACGACGACGGCTCGCGCGATGGCACCGCCGACGTCCTGCGCCGCCTCGCGGCGAACAACGCCAGGATCGTCGCGGCAACGCACGAGAATCGCGGACACGGACCGACGCTGATGCGCGGTTATGCCGAGGCGAGGGGTGAGTGGGTGTTTCAAACGGATAGCGATGGCGAGATCGAGGCAAGCTCGTTCGCGAGTCTCTGGTCGGTACGCGACCGGTTCGATTTCCTCGTCGGAGAGCGCGTGGGACGGCTGTCGCCGATGCATCGCAAAGTGCTGACGGCCGGCTCGCGCGCCGTCGTCGCACTGTTCTTCGGACGGGCGGTCGCTGACGTCAACTCGCCGTATCGATTGATGCGCGGGGCATGGCTGCGCCGCGGTCTGCCGCTGATTCCCGGCAATGCCGCGGTGCCGAACATCATCCTCACCGGTCTCGCCGCGAAAACTGACGCCCGGGTTTTTACTGCGCCGGTCGCACACGTGGCCAGGCGAACGGGGAAGACTTCGCTCAATTTCCGACGCATCGCGCGGCTCGCTCTCCGCGCCGTCATCGACACGGCCGGCGTCGCGCGCCGGCGTCTCCGATGAACGATCCAGGCCGCATCGTCATCATCGGCGCCGGCCCGGCCGGACTCGGCGCCGCGCACCGGCTGCAGGAGCTCGGTCACACCGCTCATCGTCTGCTCGACGCCCGCGATGGCCCCGGCGGACTGGCCGCGAGCTTCATCGACGACCGCGGCTTCACGTGGGACATCGGCGGCCACGTACAGTTCAGCCATTACTCGTACTACGACGACCTGCTTGATTCGCTCGGCCTGGAGTGGCTGTTTCACGAACGCGAATCGTGGGTGTGGATCCGCAATCGGTTCGTGCCGTACCCGTTCCAGAACAACATCCACAAACTCGACGCCGGCGATTGCGAGCGCGCGCTGCGCGGGCTCGAAGAGGCGGCTGCGATCCGGCCGTCGCTGCCGAAGCCTGAAAATTTTGGCGAATGGATCCTGACGATGTTCGGCGAAGGACTGGCGGACATCTTCATGAAGCCGTACAACTTCAAGGTTTGGGGATATCCGCCGGAGGTGCTGGGTACGCGGTGGGTCGGCGAACGCGTTGCGGTGCCCGACCTCGAGCGCATCCGCACCAACATCCGCGAGCATCGCGACGACTGCTCGTGGGGACCGAATGCGCGATTCCGCTTTCCGCTGATTGGAGGAACCGGCGCGATCTGGCAGGCGGTCGCGTCGCGGCTCGCTCCCGAACGATTCGTTTTCGGCGATCGCGTGACCGGCATCGATCCGATTGCGAAACGCGTTCGTCTCGCGAGCGGGCGCGCGTTTGCGTACGGCACGCTCATCAACACGATGCCGCTCGTCGAACTGGCCCGGCTCATCGACGGCTTCCCCGACCATGGAGTCCGGGCTGCGGAGTCGCTCGTCTCCAGCTCCGTACACATTTTCGGAATCGGACTTCGCCACGATCGTCCGGCGGCGCTCGACAAAAAATGCTGGATGTATTTTCCCGAGGCCAACAGCCCGTACTACCGCGTCACGATGTTTTCGCACTACTCGCCGCGCAACGTACCGGACGGTGAAGGCTACTGGTCGCTGATGGCCGAGGTGAGCGAGACGGCGGTAAAGCCGGTCGATAAGGCGACGATTTTCGACGACGTCGTGCGCGCGCTCCGCGAAGACCGTCTCATCGGTGCGGAATCAGAAATCGTCAGCCGCTGGTATCACCGCGAGAAGTACGGCTATCCCGTGCCGTCGACAAACCGCGATGGGGCGTTGGAGGTCGTGCAGCCGCTGCTCGCGAAACAGCGCATTTTTTCGCGCGGCCGTTTCGGCGCCTGGAAATACGAGGTCTCGAATCAGGATCACTCGTTCATGCAGGGCGTCGAGCTCGTGAATGCGCTGACGGGTCTCGGCGACGAGCCGACAC
>JBAVBF010000636.1:0-1861 GCA_049586115.1 Thermoanaerobaculia bacterium
TTTCAACCAGAGTTAATCTGCCTGATGAAGGAAGCCCTCGATGATGCTGCTGCCTCGCTTCCGGAATCGAAGCGGACGTCGGCGATGATGGCCGGAATGGCTTCGCAAATCCTTGGCTGTGCCGCCGATGGCGAGCGAGACCCGGCGAAACTGAAGCTGGCTGCAATGTCGGCCGTGGTCGAGTGTTCGCACCATTCACACGACATATCGCCGGAACGACGCGCGGTGTGAAAAGGAAGAACGCGAGGTCAGCCACTGGCGTTTAGCCGACACAAACTAAAAGATCGGACGGCTTGTCACAGAGCCGCCATCTCCGAGGCGGCCGGTCACCGAACTGGGTGAAGGTGAAGAACCGGCAACATCCGGCGTTTGGCCGGGTGATGGATTAGTTCGGCTGAAGCTGTGCGCCAGAAGCGCTGATAGGCCCAGTAATGTCGGACGCTTCCTCATTTGCTGCGATCATTGCGCGCTCAACCTCAGCCGCCAGTGCGCTTAAGTGTTCTGCGTGCTTCGCGAACAGCTCTCGCTTTTGCGGGACGGTTGCCAGAGCGCCTATCAACGCAGACTCCGCCGCCTGCTGGCGCAGGGTTTCCAGATGGGTTCGGTAATTCTTCATTCTCAAGTCTCACCGGCGTTGTTCAAATCATCCATCTGCGCGAAGAAATCGCTGACCACAGGCGCAGCGTCTTTGAGTCGGCGGCAACAGAAGCTGTCGAGAGATGTTTTCGCGCCGTGATCGAACAGTTCAAGCCAAAACAGCGGCGCGCTATCGATATCGATTGCCGAACCTCCCAGCATGCGGATCTCATGGCTGCCAATCGAGGCGAGCGAAACCGATGCTCCCGGATCGGAAGTGGAGCAGAGTTTGACGTAAGCTCTTGCAATTTTTAATTCGGTCAGCGTCCTGTGGGACGTGTTGCAGTCTGTCAAAGTTCAAGATCCTAAAAGCTGTTTTGTGTGTGCTGGATGCACAAATGCAACCGATGCAATGCCGCAGCACACATTGTGTACTTCGACGCGCCGGAAGGGCGCGGATACAGCAAATCAGGTGATTGGGCTTGTTAAAGCAGGCCAATTATTTGTTCGAGGTCGCCAATGGGCAAGCCACATGGGGCAGGTGCGTGAATGTTTCTTAGTCGCTGTTGTGTTCGCCAAATATTGTGTAAGAAGCCGCTCCACAAAAAAGGAGTTACAATGGCTAGAACTAAGAAAAAGATCGTCCGTCGCGAATGGAGCAAGGACGACGTGCGACAACTCAAGACGATGGCGAAAGCAAAAGCGGGTGTCACGAAAATATCGAAGTCACTAAAGAGAACTTCGGGCGCTACGAGTGTAATGGCAGCAAAGCTTGGTGTGTCGCTATCGATGCGTGCCTAACAGAACCAGACTGGCCCGCATTATGTCCGTGCGTGACCAGCCAGTTCTGTGAATTCGTGGCTAGCGCGGGGATGACGCGCTAGCCGTGACCTTGGCGAGGAATTGAAAACCCTCTGGCTGGCCAGCACTTCCGCGCCGATCAAATCGATCAGCAACAGCGGTAGCACTTAGTCCAGCCGTCCGCGTTGGTCTCGACGTGGCGGCTCACCCGATGCAAATTCAATGCTGAGGCGCTACGTTTACCCGATGACCGACCGGATCCGTCTGATCAAACACGAAGCCGTGCCCGGCTGTGGCTCGTTCGAGGTGCGGTTCGCGGACGGGCGCTTGTCCAAATATTTTTACTTCGATGATGTGCCGGGGCGGCGCGTGCGACCGGAACAGCTGACGCGTGCCGAAGCGCTGGAGCAGGCCAAGGCGCTGGCGCGGGCCGAGGCGCGTCCATGATCAGCCTCCGCGACGACGAGTTGGAGATCCTGACGAC
>JBAVBF010000637.1:0-3312 GCA_049586115.1 Thermoanaerobaculia bacterium
TCCAGCCGAGTTTCTGGCGGGTGGCTTTGCTGGAGACGCGCTGGTCGATGGCGAGGGCGTCGGCAAAAGGGCCGTATTTTTCGGCCGCCACTTCGATGGGGATCGTTTCGATGACGCAGCCGGTGGCGACGGCGAGGGCGCAGCCGAGGAGTGTGTCGTTGGTGTCGTCGACGGCGTGGAAGATGCCGGTGGCGCGTTGCTCGGTGATGCGGACGTAGCAATCGGCGAGGTCATGGACGTTCACCATCGCCCACTGATTGTTGCCATCGCCGACGAGGTAGACCGGCTTCTTCTGCTCGGCCGATTCGAACCAGCCGGCGCAAAGGCTTTGCTTGCCGCCGTAGACGCAGCCGGGACGGATGACGGCGCTGCGTCCGGTTGCGAGCGCGGCCTGCTCCTGGGCGGGACGCCAGGCGACGATCGGCAACGGATCGGGAGGCGTCGACTCGTCGGCGACGTCGAAGCCGGTGTTGCCGCAAACCCAGACACCCGAGGTGTAGACGAAGAAGGCTTGCTGCGCGGTGAACACGTCCAGCGCGATCTGGTTGAGCGCCGGGGCGTCGGCCGAATGCGACTGCGCGATGTGAAGGATCGCGTCGTAGCTGCCGAGTGAATCGGCCAGCGTCGGAAGCGATGCGAGATCGCCGGCCACGATGACCACACCGAGGTCGCGAAGCGCTTTCGAGTCCGTATCCGGACGCACCAGCGCGGCGACGTCGTGACCGCGTTCGCGAAGAGCCGGCGCGACGGCGCTGCCGATGTAGCCGGTTGCGCCTGTGACAAAGACCCGCATTACTTCTTCTTCTCCATGGCGCGCTTGAACGCCAGCGCCATCGCGCTCTCGCCCGATTCGTTGTCGCCGCGCTCTTCGGCAAACTTCACGTATTCATCGCGCTCGGCCGCGGCTTTGGCCGCCTCGTGCGAAAGCGAGATGCGCTTGCGCTGCGGATCGATGCTCATGATGCGCACGGCCAGCTTCTCGCCCGCTTCGTGCGCACGTGAGGGATCGGCGCCCGGTGCGACGGAGATTTCGGAATTCGGAATGAGTCCGGTCAGACCCGGTTCGATCTGGACGAAGATGCCGGGAGCGCCGCCGTGGTCGACGGTGCCTTCGACGACTTTGCCGGCGGGATAACGCTGCGCGGCGCCATCCCACGGATCGCGCGTCGCAACTTCGCGGAGCGACAGTGACAGACGCTTTTTCGACGCGTCGACTTCGCGGATCCAGCCGGTGACCGAGGTGCCGATGGCAATGTCCGCGTCGCCCTGCTTCACGCCGAACGGCAGCTGCGAGTAGTGAACGAGTCCGTCGATGCCCGGCTCGACTTCGACGAAGAGGCCGAAATCGGTGGTGCGGACGATGCGGCCGCTGAACTGCGTGCCGGCCGGATAACGCTCGGCGACGTCGCTCCACGGATCGGGCTCCTGATCCTTCATCGAGAGCGAGATGCGCTTGCCGTCGTTTTCGACTTTGATGACTTTGACGCGCACTTCCTGGCCGACCGCGACGACTTCGTTCGGATCGGTGACGCGGCGGCGGCTCATTTCAGAGACGTGCAGCAGTCCATCGATTCCGCCGAGGTCGACGAAAGCACCGAAGGGGGTGATGGTCTTGATCGTGCCGGTCAACTCCGCGCCGGGCACGATGTTGCGCCGCGTCTCTTCGGCCTTCGACGCGTTCGCTTCCTTGAGGAGCGCTGCGCGCGAGACGACGATGCGGCGTCCATCGTCGGAAAGCTCCGTGACGCGGAACTCGTACGACTGGCCGATGAACTGATCGGGATTGTCGATCTTGCCCAGCGCAATCTGCGACAACGGACAGAACGCGCGCAGGCCGCCGATGTTGACGTCGAACCCGCCTTTGTTCCGCGCCGCGACTTTGCCTTCGACCGGCAGGCGGTTCTCGTACATCTGCCGGAGCAGGTCGAGCGACGCTTTGCCTTTGGCCAGTTTGCGCGAGATGCGGATGTCGGGAGACGTCTTGACGACCGTCCCTTCGACCGTGTCACCCACATCGAGGCCGTCGAGCTCATTCGCGGCCATGACCGCTTCCGAGGGGCCGCCGTAGGAGACGAAGGCATCGTCGCCGGAGATGGAGACGATCTGTCCTTTGAGCAACTCGCCCTGCTCGGGGGTCTTGAAATTCAGGCTCGCTTCAAACGCCTCGGCAAACGTTGCTTCGGCGGTTTCTCTACTCTGGGTCATGGATCGTAAAGCCTTTCAGTGGGATGGATCTCAGGACGGCGAGATCGGTTGGGCAGCGTATCTTACTCGAAAGTCGGACAGGCTGGTCACTGAGCAACGCCGACGAACTTGTGTCTCTTCCGCGGACGGTTTTTCGGAGATCGCGATCATCGGAAAAAATATTTTCGCGACCCCTTGCACGTCGCAAAACACGGACCTACATTTGTCTTCCCTGACGCGCCGGATGCTTCATCGCAGATGTCAACGGCGAGTCGGGTGGTTCCGAAGCGCGATGGGTTTCGGAGCTGCCACGCGGATGCATCTTGCTGCTGTCAACGCGTGGCAAACGGTTGCGACGGGCAAAGGACGCCGGAACCAAAGTCGGTTCGAATGCCCTCTGGTGGCTGTTAACGGATCGAGAACGGGCTCGCGAGATCAGAGATCGCGAGCCTTTCGCTTTTCCTGCCTCTGCTACGATCCGGCGCACTGATGAGTACGCGCGTTTACCTCGTTCGCCACGGCGCAACCGAGCTCACCGCCGAAGATCGCTTCGCCGGAGCGATCGACGTGAAGCTCTCCGACGAAGGACGCGAACAGGCGCGGCTGCTGGGTCAGCGCTTGTCCGCCGATCCGATCGACGTCGCGTTCGCCAGTCCGATGACGCGGACGATGGACACCGCCCGGCTCATCGCTGCGCCGCACCAACTCGAAGTCACGCCGATCGACGGGCTGCGGGAAATCTCGCACGGCCGGTGGGAGCGGAGAACGCGCGCCGAGGTCGAGCAGGAGTTCCCCGAGGAGTACGCGCGCTACGAAACCGATCCGTATTCCTTCGCGCCCACGGACGGAGAAAGTGGACTGTCGGTGACCGCGCGCGCGCTGCCGGCGCTGCTGAAGATCGTCGAGAAGCATCGCGATCAGCGCATCCTCGTCGTCTCGCACAAGGCGACGATCCGTTTGCTTCTCAGCTCGCTGATCGGATTCGACCCGCGCAAATACCGCGACCGGCTGGATCAGAGTCCCTGCGCGCTGAACATCCTCGATTTCAAGGACATCACCTCGCCGCGGATGACGCTGTTCAACGACACGTCGCACTACTGTTTCGATGTGCCGCAGGTGCCGTCGAAC
>JBAVBF010000638.1:0-5127 GCA_049586115.1 Thermoanaerobaculia bacterium
GTGCGCGGGATCGATGATGAAGACTTTGTTGCGGCCTTCGTACGGGCGCAGCGTCGCGGCAGCGACCATCTCGCGAATCTGCTCGACGCTGATCATCTTTCGCTCGCCCGTGACCTCGATGAAGTGGACGTCGGGATGCATGCGCCGTTCGATGCGCGTGCAGGCGGTGCAATCGTCGCCCGCCGTCCCATTAAGACAGTTGAGCGTTTTGGCGATGCGGAGGGCGACCTCGCGCAACGTTGCCGCATTCGGACCGTGGCAAAGGATGGCGTGATGCAGCTCGCCGCGCTGCGCGGTTTGCAGCAGCAGTTCCGCGGTCGCGCTCATCGCAGCAACTCCGTTCGTTTCTGCACTTCGGTGACGACGCGCGCGAAGACGTCGTCGACGTCACCCTCGGCGTCAATCAATACAAATCGTTGCGGCTCGGCGACGGCAAGCGAGCGATATCCCTCGCGCACGCGGCGATGAAACCGCAGATCCTCCGCTTCGAACCGTCCCTCGTCCTGCGCAGCGCCGGCATTGCGCGAGCGGGCGCGAGTCAGTCCGGCTTCTTCGGGCAGATCGAAAATCAGTGTGAGGTCGGGTGTAAGTGAGTCGGTCGCCCACGCGTTGAGCGTTCGCAGTTGATCGAGCTTGATGAGCCGTCCGAAGCCCTGGTACGCGAGCGTCGAATCGGTGAAGCGATCGCAGAGAACGACCGCACCGCGATCGAGCGCCGGCTTGATCACTTCGATCACGTTCTGCCGGCGCGACGCCGCGAAGAGAAAAAGCTCCGCGACCGGATCGAGGTGCGAGCTGCTGTCGAGCAGGATGGCGCGGATGCGGTCGGCCAGCGGCGTGCCGCCGGGTTCCTTCGTGATGACCGCGCCCGGGAGACGCTCCGCCAAACGGCGCAATTGCGTCGATTTGCCGGAGCCTTCGATCCCTTCGAACGTGATGAACAAGCGCGCCGGAGTTTATCGCGCTAATTTTTCCCCATCACCGCCAGACGGCGTTGCGCGAGCTCCCACACCGAGGCGCCGTCGTTTTCCTTCTTGTCGACGCGTTTGTAGGCCGCGAGCGCGGCGTCTCGGACACCGTAGTTTTCGGCCATGCGGCCGAGGACGTACCAGTCGCTGCTGTCGGGTTGATCGCGGCGGCTCTTGTCAAGCGTGCGCAGAAGCGCGTCGCGTGCTTCGATGTTCTTGCCGGTTTCCGCGTAGAGCGTCGCCAGCGTGTGCAGCGCCGCCGCGGACGTCTGCGACTCCTCGGCGGTCGCACGCCGCGCGTTTTCCATCGCATGTGTGACGTTGCCGGCGAAGAGCTCGAACCAGGCGGCGTTGTTGTAGTCGTTCTGCGTGGGCGACAACTCGTCGACGAGCTGTTCGGCGTATTTCGCGGCAGTCGCGTAATCGTGCGCCTTCGCGGCATTCGACGACAGCGCGCGCAACGCCTCGTCATCCTTCGGCTTCTTCGCCAGCCGCTTCTTCGCAAGCTCCTCGGCTTCCGCGGTCCGTCCGCTCAGCGACAGCGCGAAAACGTGCATGCGGAAGGCGCTGTCGGAATCGGGATACGAGACGGTGAGGCGCTCGGCGATCGGGACGACGTTCTTCCAATCTTTCCGGTCGGTGTATGCGGCGCCGAGGGCGACGTCGATCCACGTCTTCGTGTGATCGTTGGCTTTCTCGCGCTGCGCGATGAGAATCGGCAGGCTGCGCTCTTCGCCCTTCCGCAACATCAGCGACGCGGCGGCGATCCGGATCTCGTCCGCGTTCGCGGCGGCGTTGTCTTTCGGCCAGAGCGCGGCGAACGGCAGACCGCGCAACGGATCGTCGCCGCCGCCCGCCTGCACGTCTTCGCGCACCCAGTTCAGCCAGGTACGCGCCGATTCGAGATCGCCTGCATCGGCCAGCGCGAGTACCGCCGCGCCGATCGTCTCGACCGTCGACGTGGCTGCTCGGATGACGTACTCACCGTTCTGCTTGACGACGAAAAGCGCCGGCATGTTGATGCCGTTCTCGCTGCGGGTGCGCACGCGGTAGCCGCTCTTGTCATTGCCGTCGCTCTGCATTCGCATCGTTGCGAACGAGAGATCGCCGATCACCGCCGGCGGCATGGTGGTGCCGGTGGTGAGCCCGCGCATGGCGTTGAGCGGATCGTCCTCGTCATCGTCCGAGGTCGGCTTGAGGTCGAACGCGAAGAGCTTCTTGAGTGCCGGCGTGTCGTCGCGGACCATGGCCATGATCATCTTCTGGACGACGGAGCGCGGATCCTTCTCGTCCAGCGGCAGCTCTTCGATCCGTTTCGTTTTGCGGAGCGCTTCGATGAATGGACGCGCGGTCGAGGCGTTCGGCGCGCCTTGGGTGGAGAGCTCGTACATCTCGGTCGCCTGCGGATAGAGGCGCAGATTCAGCAGCATCTGGCCGATCGTCTGCGCGTATTGGCGGCGCGTATTCGCGTCGAATGCGCCGAGCTCGCGGACCGCCGCGGCGGAACCGTCGGTAGCCGCAACGGCGGTGATGCGGCCGGTCTCGCGGAGCTGTGTGTCCTGAATCGTTTTCGCGAGATCCTTCATGTCGGCGAAGCGATTGGCGTGCGCGAGCGTCGTCATCAGATCGCCATCGAACTGCTTGGCTTCTTTCTCGCCGACGTCTTTGCCGACCGCGCGGAACTCGGAGATGGCTTCGTCGAGTTTGGCGCCGGGACCGTACTCCGTGCCGTTCGTGCCGTAGGTCAGCAGCTTGGCGAGCGCGCCGCGGTACTCGGCGTTTTTCGGATCGAGATCCTTCGCCTTGCGCAGCGCGGCCAACGCGCCATCGATGTCGCAGCCTTTGCGAAGGAGACGTCCGAGAAGGTCGTATTCGAGGATGCCGGCCAGCGCGAATTGCGCGCGCGCATTGGACGGCTCGAGCGCGACGGCGCGATGAATCTCGTCGCGAGCGGCGTCGCCGAGGCCGCCGACGAGCAGCGCGCGGGCGATTTCGATGTGGTGCTGCGCCTCGCTCGGATGCAGCGTAGCCAGTTTGCGGAACTCGCCCAACGCCGCGGTGACGTCGCCCGCGTTCAGCTTGGCCTGGCCGATGAGATCGAATCCGATGATGGTCGGCTTCGCGTCGAAGACTTTCTTCATCGCCGCACGCGTCTCTTCAAAATCGGCGGCGCTGATCCGGCGCGGACCGCTGTCGAAACGAAGCAGCGCGACGACGGAGCCGTCCGGTTGCGATGTGAACTCTTTCGTCAGAGTAGTCGTGCCGAGTTTCGTGGTCTCATTCGGCGGCAGCGTGCGGACGGCGTAGCCGGGAGGCGGCACGATGCGATAGGTCCACTCGCGTAGTCCGGCCGCGGGAAAGACAAACTCGCCAACGCGTTTTTTGCGCGACTCCTCGGCGTGATCGTCGCCGTAGTTGCGAATCGGATACGGCAGCCAGTTGAGCAGGTTGGCGGGATGCAGCGCCACGGCCGCGTCGCCATCGCGCGCGATTCCGGTCTCCGCCTCGGACGCTTCGATCGTGACGCGGAACGGCTTGGTCAGATCGTGCGGATCGGTGGCCTCGACCTTCTCCAGTTTTTTCGCCGAGTAGTACGACTTGACGTACGTCTCGATCTGCTCGCGATACTTGGTGTGATCGCTCTCCGCGTAGTAATGCCGCTGAAACGAATCCTCGGAACCGGTGACGGTCTCGCTGATCTCCGTGACGTGCGCCTTGCCGTCCTCGGGGAGCGTGTAGATGCGCGTCTCGGCGTATTTGTTGGCAATCGACGGTGTCTCCGGCGTTTTGGTCAGGCTCGTCGTGTCACCGGCGGCGATGAGCGCGAGGCGTCCCTGATCCTGCGACGGAAGGTCGCCGGCGTGCGCGAAATCGTCGGTCGGATCGACCCACATGGCCGGATCTTTCGCGGTGGCATCGACGCGGACGATGGCGTGATTGAAGCGCCCCATGCCCGGCAGTTCCTGATGAACGTCGAAGTCGACGCCGGCGCGCAGCAGCGCCACATGCGCGGCGATGCCCGACTCGCGCAGCATGGCCACGAGCAGCGTCGCTTTGTCCTTGCAGTCGCCGTACTTGTTGCCCAGAACCGTGTGCGGCGGGCGAGGGACGATCGACGACTCGCCGACTTCGACGCCGGCATAGCGAACGTTCTTTTCGACCGCGGCCAGCGAACGGGCGATGATCTCGCGCCGGTCGGTCGCGTTGCCGACGGCGTCGTGCACGAATTTTTTGAGGTCGTTGCCGGCGATCTGCTTGTCGACGATCTCGCTGTAACGCGTGGCCAGATTCCGCCACGACGAGCCGGTGGAAAACGCGATGTACGGCAGCGGAACGACGTCGAACGGCAGGAGCGCTTCGAAGTCTTTGCGACCTTCGATGCGTCCGCTCTCGAACGTCATGATGCGGCGCCCGTTCTTCTCCTCGGTCTTCGCCTGCAGGTCCGTCTTGTTGACCAGCTTCGGCTCGAGCGAGACGGGACCTTCGATGATCATCCGCGACCGCTGCGTCGGCGCGTAACCGCCGAAAAGAAACATGTCGGACGCGCCCGCGTCGCCGATCGGATTGTTGCCGTTGAAGTCGATGACGTATTCGATGACGGAGCCGACCGCGACGCCGGGCAGCGGCGCGCGCAGCACGCGGTTGTCGCTGAAGATGTCGAGATCCTCGCGCGCCGGCGCCTCGGTGATCGCCTTCGCGTCGAGGTTGTGCACGGTGCCGTCCTTCGACACGACGCGCGCCTGCACCGTCGGCCGGTCGTTGTACCAGGGCGCCCACGGAACTTCGATCGTGCCGAGTCCATCGACCGCGGAGTCATCGACGATCCGGAACATGTGCCGCTGCGTCGTGTGCGACTTGCCGTCGGCCTCGAACGAGTAGTGCGCTTCGTCGAGCAGCACGACGAATCCAGCATCGCTCGACACTTTCTCCGCCGCCGCAATCAACTCTTTCGGATCGGAAGAAAACGGAGCCGCGTCCCACGGATCGGACGCTAGAAGAACGCTGCCGCAAAGGCTGACCAACGCCGCGAAAACGGCGACACGAAGGCGAAGTGCGAAGTGCATGGAGTCTCCGAACGAAAAATTATTAGGACCGGCTGGCGATGGTAGCACGCGCTACTTCGCCGCTCCTGGCCGCGGCGCTTTGTAAATCGTCAGGA
>JBAVBF010000639.1:0-3583 GCA_049586115.1 Thermoanaerobaculia bacterium
CTTCGACGCTGTCCTGGAGCAACCGCTCGATCGTGATCCCGCGAAGCTGCGCGGCTTCCTCGATCTGAGAGGCAACTTCGTCGGGAATGTTGAGTTCCAAGACTTTCATGACGTGGCATTTTACCGTACAACGAGACACGCGCTAATTGCCCGCTTGCGTCATCGCCGCGCGAGCAGGCTCTCCAGGCAGCAATCTTTTGAGATGACAAATCCTTGTCAACTTCCGGCCAGTTGAAAACGCGCCCCGTCATGATCACCGTAGCTGTCACCATAGCCGCCGGAGTTGTGTAGCGCGAAGCGCGGAACGGCGTAAACCGACCCTGAAGCAGCCCAAGGAACGGCGAAGGATGACACGATGCGTACGGCCAGAGTTAGCTGTGATGTGCCAGCTGTAATGTGCGAGGTCAATCAGGATGCCTCAGCCTCGCCAAAGCGGTTCGTCTTTCAACGACTTCGACATTTCTTCGAATGCCTTTCGCAGAATTTGCAGGAGTTGCGGAAGTGACGCAATGTTCACGACGATCAAGTCGGTAAATTCCGCGATATGGCTCGCTGCGGCCCCGTCAACGGCAACGCGCGTTGCAATGGCAGACGGCTGCAACCAAGACGCGAGGCCGGCAGTCTTGCGGCGTTCTTCAATGACCCTCATGTTCTGGGTTTGCGCGAGAGGTAGCAGGTTGGCAAGCTGCCGCTGACAGTGACTATTAAAATCCGGCCCGAGCTCAGCTGACCATATGAGCCAAGGTGTCTCGGTACCGAGTTCTTCGAGTTTCTCAGCCGCTTCGACGACGCTAACAGAAAGGTCGTGGCTCGCGACGAGAAGCCTTGCATTGGTGAGAAGAAGTGGAAGGAAAAAGAACGGAAAGTTGTCGTCGGGTTCTTGGAACGCAACCCAACGTGCGCGCAGCGCGACAAGCGCAGGCAAGGCATACTGTAACTGCCGTGCCCCGTGCCGTAGCTGGGCTTCGAAGGCGCGATCTTTCTTCGACGTATCTGACCCTCCAGAGTCCGACACGCCCGCCTCGACTGCCGAATAGCAGATCTGAATTCTTTCCTCTTCTTTGAATGAATAACGACCATGGACGAAACGCGCCGAAAACGCATCAACGGCCTGTACCGCTTCGTGTAATTGCGATGATCTGCTCTTTGCTTCCGGGAGAAAGATCCAGGTAGTTCCGCGGTCGCGGTATTTGCATTCAACGAGAACGTCGAAAACGCAGCCAGAGTGAGGATGATCGTGAGATTCGAGCATCCAGACACCGCGCAGGTCGACCGAGAACTCTTTGTCCGCACCGTTCTCGATCCGATAGTATGGATAGTTCGCGGAAACGTTGAAGCCGCCCTGCGAAAGGATGCGCGCCGCTTCGTGCTCAAGCGGAATACTCGTTCGTAGAAGATGCGCCTTCCATTTCGGCGGCTGTGCTGACATACGAACATTTTGTCACGGACGGCCTCATCCCTGTTCCCCTTAATAGGAGGAACACGGATTGACTTCTCTACTGCGCGGGGACGAACGTCGGGTCGTTCGTCTTCGAATCAATCACTGATGCGTAGGCCGTTACCCGTCCTTGTCCACTGATTACTTTCACGGTTACGCGGGCGTTGTACATGTTGGTCAGGCCCATCGATTTTAAGAGTTGCGGGTATTGGATGAATTGGTTGGGGGCGAGGTTGATTTGGGTGGAGGCGGCGACCTTTGAGTCGCTGGGGACTGCGGTCACTTCGACGGTGGCGGATTTGCCGGTGACTTCGGCGAAGCCGATGTTGGTGCGGTAGCGGTCGGATTCTTCGATCTGGAGGAGTTGGAGCGGGCGCGTGCCTAGGGCGGCGGCGTCGTTGGCGGTGACGGCGGGGATGAACTGGCCGTAGGTGCCGTTCGCGGTCTGGTTGTACGTGCGGGCGGTGGCGACGAGCGGGGTTGTCGCGGTCGTGGAGATGTGCAGCGCGCCGCCGTCATTCGTCAGGCCGAAGAACTGGTGGAGGGCGGCGTCGAAGGTCTGGACCTGGTTTGGCGCGAGGGAGACGTCCTTCGATTGCGGGGCGGCGCCGCTCTGCGAGTAGAAGGTTAGCGTCGCTTTGACGATGTTTGCGGATGGGTTGAAGAGGCGGACGTCGGTCTGCCAGTTGGCGATGCCGTTGTTGAGGTCCGCGACGCCGGGAAGGACGTACTTCGCGGCGGCGGTCGCGTTTACGGCCACCGGCGTGACCAGGAGCGGATCGTTGGTCAGGTTGTCGAGCACCGAGGCGTAGGCGGTGACTTTGCCGGCGGGGGAGACGACTTTGATTTCGATGCGGCCGTCGTTCACCTGCACGTTCTTCTGCGCGAGGATGGAGTTGAGCTGGATGTGCTGGCCGCCCTTCAGATCCTGCGTGAACTCGGTGAGCTTGTGGCCGTCGTCGCCGAAGACGCTGACGAGGACGGAGGCGGGATCGCCGGAGCCTTCCACGATGCCGAGGTTCGTGCGGTAGGCGGGCGACTGCGCGATCTGCTGCAGGCTGAGGATCGTCGATTTCGACGGATCGCTGGCACGGCCGACGAAAGCGGCGAAGGGTATGGCCGGGATGTACTGGCCGAAGGTGCCGTTCGAGGTGGTGTTGAAGGTGCGGCTGGAGGCGAAGGTGAGGAGATTCGCCAGGCCGGCCGGCAGCGCGGCGGCGGTCGAATTCGTCGTCGAAGTCAGCGGGCGCACTTCGAGCGTTCCGGTCGCGCCATTGGAGCCGAACCACGATTCGAGGACGTCGTCGAGGGCGATGGTGCGGCCGGGATCGATGTCGAGGGTGGTTTGCTTGCCTTGTGTGATGCCGGCCTCGCCGGTCGGTGTGAAGGTGACCTGATACTTCATCGGCTGCGCCGAGGAGTTGGTGACGCGCACGTCGGACTGGAACTTCGAGTTGATGCCGTCGGCGTGGGCGACGGCGGGGATGATCAGCGCGTCGGGCGGCGGAGCGTTTTTCGCGGTCGGCGAGACGGGCTGCACGAGGCTGACGGAGACTGTGGTGGTCGCCGGAGGTGTGGTGCCGAGGGGACTGACGTGGTTGCTGCCGGTGGATGATGCAAAGCTCACGTTGACGGCGGCGGTGCTGGTGCCGACTGGAAGGCCGTCGGTCTTCGCGGTGACGTTCAGGGTCGTGCCGCCCGGTGCGACCGTGCCGGAGGAAGGCGAGACAGTGAGCCACGGCTGATTGGTCGTGGCGACGAAGGTGTCACCGGCGGCGGCAGCGATCGCGCCGCCGGCCAGCGGGCCGTTCCCGCCATCGAGATGGATCTGGTAGTGCGTGGTCTGGGGGTTGTCCGCGGGGGTGGAGCCGGTTGCGTTCGAGGGATCGGTGACGTTCGATGGCAGGACCTGCACGGCCACCGGAGGCGAGAAGAGGCTTCGAGCGCCATTGCACATGCTGATGGCACGGACGCGGAAGTAGTACGTGAGCGGCGTGTTGGTGGGGTTCACGCTCTTGAAGGGAAACTCGCTCCCGTCGATGGTGATCGAGTTCGGGTCGGGGAAGGCCGGGTCGCCCGATGCCTGCAATTCGTACTGCGTCGTTCCATTCGGACCGACCGGTGTCCAGCGGATGACGTACTGGA